>JAUHYU010000055.1 GCA_030426345.1 Bacteroidia bacterium | reverse complement strand
GGTACCTCCAATCCGACCAAAGCAAAATTGCAAGTGAGCGGGTTTCAATTCAACCAGATAGAAGGAGGATTTGGGTATTTGAATGGAGCCGGGCATACAGGTTTTAACGCTAACCCTCCTGAGTATGATTACGGTATTTATGCTTCGTCGCGCGTAGCTGCTTTCGGGTTCAATGCACATTCTGATAACAGAATCAAAAATATTCAGGGCATATCCGACTGCGAAGCAGATATAGCCGACCTTATGCAGATTGAGGTGACCGACTATCGCATGCGGGACACCATTGCGCATGGCAGCAATTCAATAAAAAAAGTCATCGCCCAACAGGTCGCAGATATATACCCCCAAGCGGTATCAAGCGATTTGACTGAAGTCGTTCCGGACATCTATCAGCGTGCTGAAATAAGAGATGGCTGGATCATGCTCACTACCAATCTCACACCCGGCGAACGCATAAAGATCATTACGAAGGAGAGCTCAGAAGTGTATGAGGTGGACCGGGTTGAAGAAAGCCGTTTCCAGGTTGCACAACTTCAAACCTCAAACCTCGAACATGAAACTATTTTCATTTACGGTCGCGAAGTTACAGACTTCCACATTGTCGACTACGAGGCAATTGCAATGCTCAATGTTTCCACTACGCAGGCGCAACAAAGGAGGATAGAGAATCTGGAGGCTATACATAAAGCTTTACGAAATGAATTAGCAGACTTAAAATACATTGAGGAAGAGGTAGCTGAATTAAAAGAATTGTTAAAGTATTTACCCTCCATTACGCAACTCAATAAATAAAGTTCTAAAACCAATTTGGATCATGAAATATTATCATTCCATTCTGACATTATCGATCATTCTTTTTGTGTGTGCTATATCCAAAGCGCAGATAAGCATCAATACCACCGGAGAATCTGCGGACTCCTCAGCGATGCTCGACATCCAGAGTACTGACAAAGGAATGCTTATTCCGCGCATGTCTTCAAGCCAACGAGATTCTATTGCCAATCCTGCCACGGGCCTTTTAGTGTATCAAACGGATGCTCCTGAGGGCTTTTATGAATTCACAGGTCTGGAATGGTTGCCAATCGGATCGCATTTAACCAGCGGTCAAATCAATGGCTACACAACATTTGGTACGGAGTACCTGGATGCCAATCAACCTTTGTCATTAGGTACAGGCGTGCCATTATCGGGAAGTCCATGGCAATCATTCACTGCCGAGCATACAGGACAACTGACCAAAGTAGAAATTAAATATTGGCATCAAGAACCAATTTCAGGACCCACTGTTAAAATCTTTGAAGGAGAAGGTATTACCGGAGCCCTTCTTGCAGAAGAGACTTTTAGCGGGGCACCAGAAGGAACAACTTGGCACACCCATACTTTTTCAGATCCTCCGGGTGTTATTGAAGGAAATAAATATACCATCCAGGTTCAGGATGCTACCGGCGACGGGCGACTTAGACCAGAGAACCCTTACCCGCATGGCCGTGCAAGTTGGAGTGAAACACACGATTGGGCATTTCGTACATACGTTGCAATCAACCGCTTCGATCTGTTCCAATATGACTCTATCACAGGTACCACAAACCTTGCAAACAAGAATATTTTCGTTACGTTCGAAGGCAATGTTGGTATCGGTACCTCCAATCCGACCAAAGCCAAATTAGAGGTGATCGGATCACAAGACAATCTCATTGAAGGAGGATTTGGATATTTGAATGCAGCAGGGCATACGGGTTTTGATGCTAACCCTCCTGTGTATGATTACGGCATTTATGCCTCGTCCCGCGTAGCAGCTTTCGGATTCAATGCACATTCCGACATTCGAATTAAAAATCCTGAGGGCATTTCAAACGGTAAAACTGATCTTGCTACCCTCATGCAGATCGAAGTGACCGATTACCGCATGCGCGATACCATCGCTCATGGCAACAACTCAATAAAAAAAGTCATTGCACAGCAAGTCGCCAAAGTATACCCCCAGGCTGTATCAAACGATTTGACCGAAGTCGTCCCGGACATTTATCAGCGTACTCAAATAAAAGATGGCTGGATCATGCTCGCCACAGACCTCGAAGTCGGGGAGCGCGTAAAGATTATCACAGAACATACGAGCGAAGTCTACGATGTTCTCCTGGCGGAACCTCACCGCTTTAAAGTACGTGACCTTCCTCAGCTTATGGCCAACGACCAGCAGCAAATGGCTTTTGTCTACGGTCGCGAAGTAACCGACTTCCACACTGTCGATTACGATGCAATTGCGATGTTGAATGTCTCGGCAACGCAGGAACAACAAAGAATAATAGAAGATCTGGAAGCCCTGAATAGCACCTTGCGAGATAAAATAATACGCTTGAAACAACTTGAGAAAGAGGTTGCCGGATTAAAAAATCTGGTTGGACCCTCACTATCCCTTGTCCAATTCAATAAATGAAATTCTAAAACCAATGTGGATCATGAAACTCAATAAATATCTTTTGACATTATCGCTCGCTGCTTTTGTTTGTGTTTTCTCCAAAGCTCAGGTCGGTATTAATACTACCGGGGAGTCACCGGACTCCTCAGCGATGCTGGATGTGCAGAGTACTGACAAAGGTATGCTCACACCTCGGATGACTTCAAGCCAACGGGGAGCGATCGTTGATCCTGCAACAGGCCTTCTGGTATATCAAACAAATGCTCCCGAGGGCTTCTATGAATTTACAGGATTGAGATGGGTGCCAGTCGGGGCGAATTTGACAAGTGGTAAAATCTATGGCTATACATCATTTAATACAGAGAGCCCTGATGCACAGCAACCTATAACAGCAAGCACAGCCTGGCCTCTCAATGGCGGCAGATGGCAGTCAATTATCGCGGAGCAAACCGGACAAATGACTAAGGTAGAAATCAGATACTGGGAGCCAGAACCAATATCAGGACCTACCATCAGAATATATGAAGGAGAAGGAACTAACGGGCCCTTGCTGGCGGAAGAGACTTTTGCCGGGTCGCCTGCAGGAACAACGTGGCAAACCTACACGTTCTCGAGCCCTCCCGATGTTGTAGAAGGCGGGAAGTATTCGATCTACGTGCATGATGTTATCGGTAGTTGGCGCTTTCATCCAGGCAACCCGTATCCGGGGGGCATTGCGAGCGTTGACCCAACGAACGATTTTGCGTTTCGCACTCACGTGGTTGGCGACCGCTTTGATTTGCTTACATATGACCCTGTTACCGGTACCACAAATCTTGCAAACGCGAATCTTATCCTGACAGCCGCTGGGAAGATCGGGATTGGACAAGTGCCTGTAAATCACCTTGACGTGGAGGGCCGCATGGCTATAGGAAGTGCTTATGCAGGAACTCATTCTGCCCCGGCAAATGGCGCTATTATTCAAGGCAATGTAGGTATTGGCACTTTCAACCCAACCAAAGGGAAACTAGTCATTGAAGGATCCCAAACGGATCAGCCACCGAGTTTTGGGTATCTGAATGGGAACGGAGATACAGGCTTTTTTGTGCCGCAGGGCCCAATGAACTACTCTGTTTATGCCTCCCACAATATTTCTGCGAATGAATTTCACGCACATTCCGACCGCCGAATCAAGAACATCAAGGGCATAAGTGACAATGCAGCGGATCTCGAAACATTGATGCAAATCGAGGTGACGGATTATCGCTTGCGGGACACGATCAGTCATTCCGGCAAAGCCATCAAAAAAGTGATCGCCCAGCAAGTGGCCGAAGTGTATCCCCAGGCTGTTTCAACCCACCTGACCGAAGTCATACCTGATATTTATAAAAGAGCGTCCATCGAGAATGACTGGATTATGCTCAATACAGATCTGCAGATCGGGGAGAGGGTGAAAATCATCTCCCGAGACAAGAGTGATATCTATGCGGTACTTGACGTCGAATCAGATCGGTTTAAAGTCTCCGGACTGAACTTGTCCATGGACAAAGGTGAGTTGTTAACTGTCTTTATCTATGGACGTGAAGTGGACGATTTCCATACGGTGGATTATGAGGCCATTGCCATGCTCAACGTGAGTGCCACCCAGGGACTGGCCCAGTTGCTTCTTGATCAGCAAAAAGCAATAGCGGCGCTTGAGAATAAACTAGCAGCACTTGAAGCCAGTCTGAACATTGTTCCTGACCGAAAGATCAATGTGATCCATGACTCGCCGATTACATCTGCAGCATCGGGCGTTCAGAACATGCCAATTCAATAAAAACTACATCTATCCATTCATCTTCTGATCATCAAATTTCAATTTTCAGAAACAGATATATACAATATGGTACAAGAAACATCAGCACTCAAAATGACCTCAGGCATACTACCCGGACAAGAGTCGGTCAGTCATCCGGTCCAACTCCGACTTAGGATCGCCGTGCATAGTGGCGATTCCATTTTACTTCTTAGAATATCCGATATCATACGGTGTGAGGCCTCTAGCAATTATTGCATCATTCATTCAAAAGGGGGTAGGAAAACTGTGGTGTCGAAAACACTAAAACACATCTCGGGTGTACTTCCTGCTTCAGGATTTGCACGCGTGCATCAATCTCACCTGATCAGTATAGGAACAATCAGTGAAGTTTTTACTGACCATATCGTGCTGGATTGTGGGGCAAAGATTCCCGTTTCACGAAGTCGTCGTCGAGAACTTCGGGACCTTATTGATAGCCTCTCTATTAGCATTTAAATGTCCCTTTCAACGAAGCCTGAAAAAGAGCTGATGGCAAGTCAATTTTCTACACTTACAGCAAATGTCACGAACATTTTCAGTGATTATTTTGGCATTGAACCGGTTACAGGCCGTAACCAGAAGTTGCTCGAAGAAACCGGAGCCCTTATCCGGCATCTGCTGGAAGTTAAGCTTGAACGTGACCTGGGAAGTCTTCGTTTTGTTACATCGACAGAAGAAATAGAAATCCTGGAATCTCGACTTGAGGTGAGTCTTCACGAGTTCATTGGGTATAATTCGCTTTTTTGGGAAAAGTACTACGCACGCAAACAGGCAGCACAGATCCATTTAGACCAGATTCCGCTCATGAAAATTGAGGCAGGATGTCTTGCAGATGTTGCCCGAAGCAGGTATCCATGCTATTACACGTTTACAGATGTGATCTTTTATTCCGGTCAGCAATCGAGAAGCAATTATGAACTTCTCCTTCAAGCCCAGAAGTGTTTTTTATATGGCCAGCTTCTGGGGATAAATGGGTATACAGAAGTAGCACAAGGTGAGTTTCGCAAAGCACTTAAATTGCTTGGTGGCAGGTCAGGGACAATATTCTCAGATACCTTGATTCGTTTGATAGAAGGGAAAGCTGCAAAATGAAATTCTGAGATGATATACGGTGTGAGGAATCTTACACATGATACATCAATACCAATCGATATGTGCTTTGAGTAGTTGCATTTGCTCACGGATCTTTCGTCCCAAAAGAATCCGCTATAAGTGCGCCATGCGTCGCCGTCCCACTGTAGAATCCGGAATTTGCGTTAAAGACACCGGTTTCTTCTCCACCGCCATCGTATTTGAGATCCAGAAGCCCATCTTCTGTAAGGGTGCCGGACCCCGTTCCGGCCCCATGCGAATTGTTGTGAGTTTGCGTGACAGTTCCATCGCCATTGACATACATCACCCATGTGGTGGGGACGGATCCGGCAGAAACGGGTGTGAGCTCACCCCGCCAGGTGCCTTCAAATTTTGTGGTGTCGGGCGTAGAAGGGGTATCATTCTCCTTTGAACAGGATAGGCATGTTACTGTGATTAATAGTGAGGCTAATAAAAGGTTTTTCATGATTCTTAGGGTTTTAGATCAGTATGAATTTTAAAAGTAATTAAATTATGACACTTTGGGGGGCCATGGTATGTATATATAATATACTGCAGTTTTCTTATTCCAAGCCTAAAACATATCTCAGGCCATCATAAAAACTCGGGTAAGGCACGTGGCCGTATTGATCGTATGTCTTGTATACAAAGTCCACCTTTGCCCCTAATTCAGCACTGAGCCGTTCCGAAAATGCAAGCATAGCCTGATGCACTTCCTGATTAGGGTCAAATCGGTCGGCTAGCGAATTTGCAACAAATAGCTTCTTGCCGTAAAACTGCTCTTTATCCTGAAAAGCACGGTCAATCAGTGCATTAAAGAATGGACGCATGTCTGCATACCAACCCGCACTTGTGCCGATATAATGATCAAAAAGTTGAGGCTTTTCTAAAAACGCATACATGATAAACAAACCGCTCAGTGATCTTCCGCGAATCGTGCTGTGGCCGTTCGAGCGATAATGCGCTTCAATATGAGGCACTAGTTCGTGCTCAAGAAATGAAAGGAAATACTCAGCCCCGGGCTTTTTTACTTCATAGGTTGGTGTGCTCAGGGGCATCATATCTCTATCGCGGTCAGTATTGGGAATGGCCACAATGATCATCTGTACACCCAGTTTGTATGTTACATTCAGGGCATCGATTAGGTTACTTTCCAATCCATCCAAAACATATAGAACAGGATAGGTTTTATTTGAAGTCTTATAATCCTTGGGCAGATTGATAATCAAGGGTCTGGTCTCATGTAATACTGATGATTGAATACTGTCCAGAATTCCGAGCTTGAAAGTAAGATCCTGTGAAAACCCAAATGATGTTTTCATGAGTCCAAAAATGACAAAAAGAAGAAATTTAGTTTTCATTTTAGACTTTGGTTATGTTGTGGTTTCGCTGAAATGACATTTCAAAAATAAAGAAAAATGGTATCCCTTTGATGCGTTAAGTTTACTTGCGTGTAAAGCCAGCATTTGATTTTATATGTATGGAAATCGTACTGCCACACCTGTCGTATGCCTCTGCTTTCAAGACTGATGTCGAGGTGCTAAATCCAGGGCTTTTGTTGGATATGCAGTCGCGGAAGAAGGATGTTGCTTTTTGCAGAGATTTGTATTTCAAGGTTTCAACGAATGCATCATAAAGTTCGATCACTGCCTTACTTAAAATTATACCGGAGGGAGGAATTTTGTTTATCCGAATAAGAAGGATCCGGCAAGATAATGATGAGCGAAAACTCATGATGAAGGTAGGCTTATAGAGAACATCCCCGGAGTAGCGTAGTGCATTTTTTTGTGGTTAGAAAGCAATCCGGGCCACTCTTTGGAAATTGCAAGCCATGAAGAAAAATGAGCAATAGCGGATAATGTCATATAGCTGTTCAGTTTTTTATTTAAGTGGTATGGATCTGAAACAAGTATAATTTGATACTTTATCCGCTACTGCTTATGCACCATTCGGGCTTCTGTGATTATTTGGTTTGAGCCAGCCGTAAGCAGATTAATTTTTTCCACTTCTCAACGGAGTTTAATTCGCCACTTGGCAGATAACCCAAATTGGTATCGTAAAACATCAAAACAGTATTTGGACTGGTTTTGTCCCTGGCGGTTAATTCTAGTTCAAGTCGCTCGATGGTCTGATGGCTGGAAATAGTCTTTTTAAAGTTACAACTCACAATAGATGAAAGATCCACTACTTGTTGTTTAGTTTCCTGCGGATTGTTCCAATGGAAAAACAGGAAATTATTCACTTCATCAATCCCAATAGTATAGCGCCCACAAAATTCGTGCTGGGTAATCTTACAATTATGCTTAATTGCCAATTGCTTTATTGACTCAAGCATTAGCCGCTCTCTTTTTTTTCTGCTGTTGTTTGATAATATGAATGGCATTGCACATATAGCAACGCAAATTATCCCTATAATAATTATTTCTGGTTCCATTTCTTTAATAAGTATTGAATACAACAATAATAGTGCGATGTGATAGTCACAACGCCTGCACCTCAGTTTTGAAATCACATTGGGTGATTTCATATAATAATGCAGCTTTACCAAAAAAGATGGAAAGGGAAAATAGGGTCAGTCTTTCTATGCCCGATTGCAATGGCATTTAGGTTGTCCCTGTAATGCTTATAGAGAAGATAAAAACGCAATCCTGAGATGTGTCTTAGAATCAAAAACCTATCTACGCTTTGATTCGTATTTGTATTTTCACATTCCGAGATTCCTGAGTGTATTAATTCGGCAGTTCGGGTATGAATACCAAGTTCATTAGAGTGCGAAAAGATTTGCTGATCGCTCTTGCTTCCCGATCCAGCCGGTTTGTAGGATGAATTTGGAATAGGTGTAGAACTCCCTATGCCAAAACAATATATTGTTAAGAGAAAAAAGACTCTTTGTATGTTGTACTGCCGTTTCAAGTAGTACTTTTTTTATTGCCCAAAAGCACGTGGTTTAGCTGGTCTAAACTTTCTTCCTTATCTAGCAATACCACGAGGATATCATCGGCTTCAAGTACTGTTGAGCCACCCGGACGAACAAACTTTCCTTTTCGTTTGATCATCGTAATGAATGCCGATGGTGGAAAGTGTAAATCCACAATACGTTTATTGGCAGCATAGCTAGATGGCGGAACAGAGATCTCTTTCATTGCTGATTTAGGCAAGTCCAAAGTATGAAGTTCGTTCGCGGCAATGGGTTTTGCCTTTTCAGGCAAGGCGACATGCAACCATTTTGCGACAACGGAAAGTGTAGTGCCTTGAATAAGCACTGAAGTGGCTGAAATAAAAAACACAATATTGAATATTATACTTGCTTTTTCTACCCCAGCCAGTAGTGGATATGTTGCAAACACAATAGGGACAGCGCCCCGTAAGCCAACCCATGAAATATAAAGTCGCCTGCGCAATTTCATTTTGAAAAACATCAAAGAGATGAAAACACTCAATGGACGTGCTATCAGTATCAAAAACAGTGAAATGAGGAGTCCGACACCGATATAAGGTGCTATTTGGGATGGGAAGACAAGTAAGCCCAAGGTGAGGAACAGTACAATTTGCATAAGCCAGGCCAAACCATCAAACATTTTTAGGATTGTTTTCTTATGGATAAGGTCTTGATTTCCGAGATACACTGCACATACATAAATTGCCAGAAATCCATTTCCTCCAATAGAATCGGTAGCCGAGAAGGTAATGAACATTAGGGCAATAACCAGCACAGAATACAGGCCTTCGAAATCAAGTTTGATTCTATTAATGACAAACTTGCTCATGATGCCAAAAGCAAAGCCCAATGCGCCGCCCAATATCATTTGCTGAAAAAACAAGGGAATTATGGATAGGAGACTTTGTTCTTGATTGATGACTAAGGTCAGAAATGCAATTGTCAGTACATATGCCATTGGATCATTGCTTCCACTTTCCAACTCTAATGTTGGCCGTAAGTTGGCTTTTAAAGCAAGACTTTTTGACCGTAGAATTGAAAAAACTGCGGCAGCATCTGTGGAAGACACAATTGAACCCAGTAAGAGGCTTTCATAGATTGTGAAATCAGTCACATACCAGACAAAAGCGCCAAGAGAAACTGCTGTCAGAAAAACGCCTGCGGTCGATAGTGCAATACCTTCTTTGAGGATAGGGTTAACGGATTTCCAGTTTGTGTCAAGTCCGCCCGAGAACAAAATAAAATTGAGTGATACAATACCGATGAATTGTGCAATTTTGGGATTATCAAAGTTGATTCCGCCAATACCTTCAGAGCCTGCCAGCATGCCGATGACTAAAAAAAGTAATAATGTGGGAACACCAAACTTGTAGGACGTTTTGCCTGCGACTATGCTTATAAAAAGCAAAAGAGAACCAATTAATACTATGTTTTCAATGGTGATATTCATAATGTATTAGACATTGATACAATCCCAATGCAGACCTGGTGCTATTGGTTCTTTAAGGTGTAAAGGTAACTTACGACTTGCTTTCTTTTGAATAATGGTTAGGATTTTTGGGTAAAATTTTCCCTTTTGGGTAACGTGCACACTGCGTATGTCGATTGTCTTTTTTACGTAGGGAATAGCGTCCTGTCAGCCCGTGAGTTTGATGCCGCGATTAGGAGACCAATCGGACGACTAAACCTACAACCTTTAGCATATTAAAAAGCTCAGGTACGGATGGTGATAGGCGCAAAGCAGGGTAGACTCAAAGATCCTATGTGGAGGAGGAGACCCGAGTGCCTGATTGAGTTCAGGTAGAGGGTCTTCTGTATTCTTTGTTGGAAGAACGCTGTGTACTTGCCTTGACAAAAGGAAGTGTCAAATTTTTTATTTCTGTTTAAATTATGCAAGTGGTGAGTGTGAAGCGTTAATGAGCTGTAACGCGACTCCGAACGTCCTCACATAGCTACTTAAAATCCTGCTCTTTCAGGAGATTGCCTTTATCATCATAAACCTTCCAAACGCCTATTTTCATGCCGTGTTCGAAGCGTCCCTCATCCCAAAGCCGGCCATTGGCATGGTATCGTTTCCATATACCGTGTTTGTTCTCTTCATCATCGAATCCGCCTGAAGCTCTGGGATCACCATTTTTGAAGAACCATTTCCAATGACCCACAATTCTGCCATTTTTATAGTTGCCTGACGATTGTAACTGTCCGTTATTGAGAAAGTATTTCCACTTTCCTGATTTTTTGCCGTTGTCAAATTCGCCCTGACAGGAGACAAGTCCGTTTTTAAAGAAAAGTTTAAACGGACCGTTCTTTGGGTTCCCGTTTTCATCGATTCCGGAGGTATCCTTCATTGTCTTTGCTTTTTATATCACTATTAGCGTTCTGTATAAATGCCTTATTCACCTATTGGTAAAAAGATATTTGCCTCAATCCCATATATCAGGTCTTTCAAGGTTCATTGCCCTCAAATATGATAAAAACTGTCCGGCATGTACGGATTCATGGTAACCAATTCTCAGCAAGTACTGCCTTAGGGGTTTCAATTGCCCATTTCCGGGATGCGTAATCGTTACTTCCGAAAGTTCATTTTCGGAGAACTGTCCTACGCTATGTAGGAATATGTTTCGATATGGTTCGGCAAACGAAAGTTCGTCATCTACGCTAAGAAATGGTCTGTTTTTCCAGGGGGTAGAGTAGTGGGTCATATCCCCCTGTTGAATGATAATATTCCATCCATAATCAGATTCCAGGACATGTCGTATCATTTCGATGGCACTCATCGAATGATCATCCGGCTTCCAATGGTAATGACTTTCAGGAAGCCCCCTCCAAAGCTTGATACTTTTCCTTCTGATTTCTGTAAAGTTCAGCAGTATGAGTTCTTTCTGTGTCATTTGTTTTGGTATCGCTTTTTTAACAACAAGGGTAACTACCCAAGGAACTCAATATACACAAAAGCCATAGACGAAGCATGTACTACGCTATGGCTTTGGTGTACCGTCGTGATACCTCTGGATTCAATCGTACACAACGCGTTCAGCAGTTTCCTGATGCTTTTCCAGGTCCGATTTCACACTGTTTAATTTCATCTCCAGAGATTTTAGTGAGATCCTGCCAAGCGGGAGGCGAAGGGTGGGGTTTTCGGAATAGACAAGGTCAATAATTGCTTTGGAGGCCTTGACCGGATGTCCTTCCTGCTTCCCGTCAATTCCCTTCAATTTGGCTCGAAACGTTCCGGCCGTTTCGGCATAATCTGCAATTACTTTTGCAGCTTCCCCAAGACCTTTTCCCGCAAAATTTGTGCGGAATGGTCCCGGTTCCACTATCGTGACCTTTATTCCGAGAGGTTCGGCTTCTTGCGCCAAGGCTTCACTAAACCCTTCCAAAGCGAATTTGCTGGCGTTGTATATTCCAAAACCTGCAAATGCTTTGATGCCCCCATGCGATGAAATCTGGACAATGTGCCCGTTTTTTTCTTTTCGCATATAGGGAAGGACCGTTTGTGTCAGTTTTAAAGCCCCAAAGAAATTGGCTTCAAAAACCTTCCGAGCCTCTTCCATTGAAGTTTCTTCAATCGCTCCGGCAAATCCAATTCCGGCATTGTTGACCAAAACATCAATTCGCTTGAACCTCGAGACTAATTGTTCAACGGTACGCTGAAAACCTTCTTCATCTGTCAGGTCGAGCAGGATCGCAAAGGCTCTATTTGAGTAATTTTTATTGAACGCCTCGACTTGTGAGGGTTGGCGAAATGTAGCCATAACAAAATCGCCTTTTTGAAGGGCGGATTCGGCAATGGCTTTGCCAATTCCGCTTGATACACCTGTGATTAGCCAATTTTTCATACGCTATTCGACGATAAGTTTGTAGTGTGGTGTTGGGTTGAGTGGGCAGGAATAGACATAATGGCCTTTTTTCAGCTCAACGATTCCGGTGTATTCTGTTTTACCTTTTCCTACGTAGGCAGATGTGAAGGAATTTGGAATCGCAGTCTCCGATACATCAGCGTCTTTGTCCGCTTCTTTTTGAATCACAAAGCCCAGATCTTTGTCAACGTTTTTGTTTACGACCCTAAACTGATATTTTCCGGGTGTAAGGTTTAGTGTCTGGGTTTCAAACTGTCCAACAGTTTGAATGAGTTCGATAATCGTTACATCTTTTTCCATGGTTTGTGCTTTAATGGAGGAATTAATGAATAACGCACCCATCATCGTGAGTGCCAGAATGACCTTTTTCATCTGTACGGAGTTTTAGTGAATAATCGTACAAAGGTCAGGTCCGGTCACCTGGAAAAAAATGAACTGTGTTAAGAAAAACCTTTGAACTGGATTAAGACTTTGCAGATAGGTTGTTGCGAATTTTGGACAAAAACTCGGGTGTCATACCCAGGTAGGATGCGATCACTCTTTGCGGAACGCGTTCAATCATATTTGGATATCGCCCCAGAAGTTCTAAGTACCTTTCTTCTGCGGTCTTGCTTAAGCTTGATAAAGCTCGCATTCTGGAGAATGCAAAGGCTCTTTCAGTTGTGATTCTGAAGTATTCACTGATAGCGTGGATTTCTTTGCAGAGCTCTTCAATGTCGTTATAGCGCATTTGAAGAAGGATGGAGTTTTCCATGGCCTCCACATAAAGTGTTGCAGGGGTTTGCGTGATGTAGCTGTAAAAATCGCTGACAAACCAATCTTCCATGGCGATTTGTACCGTGTGTTCTTTTCCTTCTTTGTCAATAAAGTAGGAGCGGAAGGAACCTTTTTGGACGTAATTTCTGTACTGGCTTACATAGTTTGGCTGGTCAATAAATTGTCGTTTTTTGACTTTTGTGACCTGGATAATAGCGATAAGCTTTTGTTGTTCCTCTTGGGTCAGAGAAACATATCGGTTTATGTTGCTGAGTAGATTTGTATACAGTTCCAATCTATGTTATTATGTGTTACTTGAATACACCATATTTATCAGGCCAGAAAGATAGACTGAATATCGTAGATCCATTTTTATGGACTCCTGCCTCCTCTTATTATTGTCTTTCAAATCCTGTTCCATTGAATTGATATACTGTTCTATCGCCCATGTCCAACCACAATGTTGCGGTTTTGTCTTTACATATTGAAAGAGCTAAATCATTTGTCAGTCCTTATCATTTGTGTCACTACAAATTTAGCGAGTATAGCTCTTTCAGACTCCGTTGGTTTGGAGATGTTTTTTCTGGTTTAGATATTTTATCCTTATATATTGGTGCAGTTTCAGGTTCTAATTCTGTTAAGTTTTCTTTTATTTATTGTTTGTTTCATATAAGTAAATTTATATCATCTGACGTCCTATGACACCCGTCGTATTCCTCCACGACCAGGTGTGATGTCGGACAACTAAATCTACAACTTTTGCCAAATACAGAGACCCAAATATGAAGGGTGTCACGTGTTAAGTGAGGGGCGAAACCAGAATATTCATTGTAAACAGCTAAGTCTTCTATTCCCGCCGTAACCTGGATAATTCCGGCGGATGGGTATTGCCCCAGGGTAGATTAGATTAATGAGTCAGAAACAGTGATGCAGGAGCAAACTCCTTCCCGACACATCGGGATAGGCTTTTGGACAGGCCGGCCGACTGGCGCTCCATCCCGACACATCGTGAACGACATCCCTGACTTAGCCGTTGTTGGAGTTTGCTCCAACGACTCATTTTCCATTCGGTTTTCAGCCTATTGGTACTTGCGCCCGCAAACCGTAATTGACCGCAACGATTCTGTCAACATCGATCTCACTGATACGATGCCCTTATACAGCTTGCAGGATCCGGCGGAAAAGAATCTCTTCTAACGTAAAGGTTCTAGGGGACCTGGTATTAATACCAATTAAACCCTATTCCAATAGAGAGCACGACAGCATCCCGGTCATCACCATTATCTAAATTCGACCATCCCATCATGACTTGGGTTTGTAGATCCAGGGCAAACTTTTTCTTTTGAACTAATTCGTACCCGGTACTGAAGGCAACGGCTCCCCCAAAATTCCAATCTTCATGTTTAATGTTGTCTTCATAGATTGCCGGAAAATCCATCGCCAGACCGGCACCTGCATTTACCCACCACCGGTTTTGTAACCAATATTGAACAGAGGGCATAAAGGCATCAAACGTTCGGTCTTTATCCTGGTATTCATAGCTCAAGCCAGAATACAATCCCAGAATAGCCAGGCGATCATTGACCATCCAACCTATTTTTAAATTAGGAAAACTGCCGCCGAATTGAGCTTCGCTGAAAGGCTCTTCCTGACCGCTATCAGAGATAGAGATTACACCTCCGCCTACGCCAAAACCAAAGACAAAACCTTTTCTTTCAATTAAGCTGGTTTCATTCTGACCAAAAGACAAAAGCGTGCAAAACGTAAATGCAAGAATTAATAAGTTCTTCATTTGTAATATGTTTAATTGTTATTTAAAAAGTAAAAGGTTTTATATGTTAGACTTTAACTTAAAAATTCCAACCTAAGTAGATCTGTGGCTCAAAAAGAAAATAATTTCTCCACTTATCGTCCAATTCCTTAAATCCATCAGGAGCATTGTCATCAAACATCCAGTACATACAATTAATCTGTGGTTCTATGAAAAAGTGTTTTTTCTTGCCAAACTCGATATGGTAGCCCAAATGATATGAGGTATAAAGCTTAAAATCGTTTCCAATTTTATTTCCGTCCAGATCCATATAGGTTTGAAGCTGAGGTAGCACTTCAACGGTTGCAAATAGCCCCTTCCATAGCATACGCTGGTACGTTATGCCTAATCCCGTTTCTCGAACATGTCCTGGATAAAATTCACTTTCGGTCTCTATTTTATCTAAAAGACCATCCCACCATGTGATTCCCATGGGTTGAAATAATCGCCAGGTGGCAAACTTCAAGCCTATGATATTCTTATTATCCAGATTGCGTTTTATATGAAGCTCCAAGTGTTGTGTACTGGTTCGATCGTCCCAGGAATCCACGATAAGTCCTTCAGGAACAAAATAAGGTATGCTTACCCGCCATTTATAGGCTACGTTAGTCTGTTGCTCCACTGTCGTGTTATTCTGAGCAAAAGCACAAACTGTGCAGGAGAATAGTAAAATGGTAAGTAAATTTTTCATATTAATATTTTTTAATAAAGACCGATTTACACATAGCACCTCCTTTTTAGTGAGTTCTATTAGCAAAGAAGAAAGGGATTATGATTCCCATAATCATTTACTATGCGTTATCAATTTGATGATGCAAAGATGGAGTGGAAGAGTAAATGAAACGTCCTGAAATGTAATTCCGAACGTAATAATGAGATTTGGAGCTTTTTAAACTGGCTTAAGTTTGATTAGCCTTCACCCACGCTTTTGGTGTCATTCCTTGGGATTTTTTAAAGAAGGCATTGAATACCGATTTGGAATTAAAGCCGCTTTCATACGCTACCGCTAGAAGGGTAAGATGGCTATTGGCAGGATTTACAGCACTTTCTTTGAAGTGCTGCAAACGAAAACTATTGATGTATTCATTGAAATTTTGGTTTATTCGTTCATTCAGTAGCCAGGAAAGTTTGTTGCTGTTAATGTTTACCTTTTCGGCCAGCTCACGTAAGGATAAGGATGGATTTTGAAACCACATGTCTTCCTTCATTCCTTTTTCAATGATGTCCAAAACTGTGTCGATCTCAGCATCAGCCATTAAGGCTTTAGCAGGGGTGATTTGCGTTTCTGTATTCGGATGAGGTGGCAATAGTTCTGATCGGAAAGCAGCCTGTACTAAATCCTGAAATCGCTGATACCGATGCAACGGTTTAAGCAGCGGAATATTCATAAAGTTTATGATTTGACCGGTACGCAGTTTGATGTGTTCTTCCAAAAAGTCCAACGCCATTTCGTGGTCGCCCAAATGAACTAACAAAAACAGTGGCCAGGGAAAAAGCGCTTCCCCAATCTCCTTTTTTTTCATGAAGCTAGCCCGGCTGATATCAACATCGATCCTTTCTTCCGGATTTACCAATTTGTATAATATTCGGCATTCTTCGGGTCTCTCTGCCAAGGGGGTTTTATCTAAGAACTCATTGAGTTTTTCATATTCTTTTGTAAAAATTAAGCAAAACTGCTTTAGTGCAATTGGATGCGTAAAGTCAGGATTGATACTCAAGGAGGTCTCTATGCACTCCAGCGCTTTCGCGTAGTCCTCGTTTAAATAATGAATATTGGCTTTGGTATAATAATGGTTCGGTGATAAGGGGTTTATTTTTAAAATATTATCGGCATGCCATAGTGCTTTTTCGAAATATCCTATTGCGGTGTACAATTCACACAAACCTTCTTCTGCTTCCGTATAGGATGGGTTAAGCTCTATGGCTTTTAGAAAAAATGTATGCCCATTGATGAAATCCCAATGCCCCCAAAAAGCCAATGTTGCCTTACCAAAATACCCTATATAGGATTGTTTGTCCAGCCTATACCCTTTGTTAAGGTAATCTGCTGACATTTGTAACAAACCTTTATTATTTGTCCATGATCCATACATGGCATAGCTATACACCAAACCAAAGTAGGGTAAAGCAAATGAGGGGTCTATGGTTACGCATTTTTCATAGAAAGCTATTGAATTTACCATGCCTTGCCCATCCCACATTAAATGCTGATAACGACCTTTAAGATAAAGGTCATACGCCTCTATATTTTTAGTGGGGGCTTCAATTAAATGTTCCTGAATATTGAGGTGACCGAAATTTTCTCGGATCTGGTCAGCAATCTGTACGCTTATTTCATCTTGCACGGCGAATATGTCATCTAAATCCCGGTCGAAATTTTTTGACCAGAAGTGAGTGCCATCATCCGTACTGATCAACTGCGCCGTAATACGCACTTTGTTTTTAGATTTCCGGACGCTACCCTCCAAAACAGTACTGACCCCTAATTGATCACCGATGGAGCGTACATCAATATTTTTATTCTTAAACGCAAAAGCGGAGGTTCGCGCAATGACTTTCAGGCCCTTTACCGTGGTTAAGGCATTGATGATTTCTTCGGTAATGCCATCGCTGAAATATTCGTTATCAGGGTCGGCACTCATATTAACAAAAGGGAGAACCGCAATAGATTTGTTGGAGGCTGAAATGGGTGTAAGGTGGTTCATTTTCTACGCTACCTTATCAAATCTTGTATGGACTGACATTATATGTAATAAGGCTTTTTCTTTCCATTCATTAAAAGGTTTTTCAGTAAAGCACGATTTTGTGTGCGTTATTTTTTGTTAGCGGAAGTTTTTAGTGTTTTATTGGGTGCTAAATATACCACTCTATATCGTGAATACAGCCACGCGACCATAATTAACTCAATGGCAAGCAACCAAAACCATGGGTCGACAAAAAATGTAACGTGATTTCCACCTTCAGGAATGATGAAAAGGGGTACGGTGATCAAGGCATCAAGGGTCATGATGGTTATCAGCATGATAACACCTAGGTTGAAACCATTGGTGTCATAATGCTTTCTATAGTAGAAGTAAGCGCCAAGTATTGTGCTGGGAATCAATGCTAGTACAAGTACTAGATTGGACTGAAACGCCTTATCGTCCATCCAGTCCATGAAGTAGGATAGGGTATAAGCACTTACTCCTAATAGCCAGGTTATTGTGGCTGATAGTATTGCTCTTCTAATTTTCATTTTTGTATTATTTAACATTTTTGTTTTGATGGATGAGGTGCTAAAAGAAGATGCTTGCTGCTTTTCTTTCTAAACAGCAAGCATATAGTTTACTCACTTGCTACTGTTCGGAATGCCAAACTCTGGTGCTTGCCGTTTCCTGGACATATGCGGAAAATGGCTTTGGTTTTCTTCCCAAAACTTTTTCAATATCATTGGTGATAACATCATTACCCTCTGCAGATAAAACCTCCGTAAATAAATAGTTGATAAGCCAGATATAGTCTGAGGGTAGCTGAGCATCTTCCAGCATCTTTGTATAAGCCGGTAATGAAATCGGTGTGAAGTCTATCTGCCTTCCGGACGCTGTGGCGATTTGGTCGATAACTTCCTGAAACGTTAGCGCGCTTGGTCCTGTCAGTTCGTAGATATGACCATTATGCCGCTCGTTTAATAATACTTCCACCACAACATCCGAGATATCATTTGTATCTACATAAGGTACTTTAGCGTCTGCCTGAGGCAGCGCCACGTGTCCAGCCAGGATGGGATCAAGGAAAAAGCTTTCACTAAAATTCTGATTGAACCAGCTGGCGCGGACGATCGTGTATTCCAGCCCTGAATGAATGACCACCTGCTCACAAAGTTGTGCTTCCTTTTCTCCTTTTCCTGAAAGAAGAACCATTTTCTTAACTCGGCTTTTAATGGCTAGCCTGGTCAGTGCTTCAATCGCTTCTAAAGCTCCGGGAACAGCCAGATCGGGTTGGAATGTTACGTACATTTTTTCGATCCCTTCCAATACTTCTGGCCAGGAACTCTGATCCTGCCAGTCGAAAGACGGATTCTGTTTCCGAGACCCGATTCTTACGTTTTGATGACGTGCCTGAAGTTTTTGAACTACTTTGCGACCGGTCTTACCTGTGCCACCGATGACTAAGATGTTACTTTTCATGTTGTTTGTTTTATGGTTAGAAATTGATTTATAAAAGATCTTTTGACGGGTGGGAGATAAATGCAGTAAGCAAAAGGGTTGCAAAGGAGAAGACTGCGAATGCCGTTCGTATGAAATGTAGACGGTTCCATTTGGGTTCGTAGTGGCTTCTCTGACTGATAATCAATTCAGGACTTAAGCTCTTGAGGTGTACAACGTCCAGTGCATCATTCATGGGTACATTTCCTACCATGGATACCAGTAATGCCCCGCAGTACAATACGATCGCAGCAACCAGGTACCAGATAGCATGGGTCCCTTTGAGCTGGAGAGTGCTTAGTAGTTGTAAGACCAACGGTCCGAAAAAGATGAGCATGAAAGCCGGGTTGATAATGGCCCGGTTGACAGACTGCATCGTTTCAATGTAGGTATGATCACTTACCCGTTTCGTACCGGGAATTACGGTGAACTCCCAGGCATAGAAAAACCCGGCAGAAAGACCGGTTAATACGATAGCTGAAAAAAGTACGATTGAGCTGATTGAAATTCCCATGATTGTCTCATTTTATTTGTTAATTGATGAGACAAAAGTAGATTCAAGCCACTCGGAGAGCTTGTTTGAAAAGAAGTATGATTTGTTCGAAAAGGATTATCCTTTTATTTCACTTGGGCGGAAGCCGAATTTCCTGGCAAAAGCATTCGAAAAAGAGCTTAAGCTATCGTAGCCTACATGCCAAGCAGCTTCCTGTACGGTCATCTTCTGATTTCGTATTAGCTCATGTGCAGTAGTAAGTCGTTCATTCTGAAGATATTTGAACACAGGTACCCCAAATAATTCCTTGAAATTCTTTTTGAGCTTATGTGTATTTAGACCAATCAGCCTGGAAAGTTCAGTCAGAGAAGGAGGCGTTTCGAGGTTTTCGGCAAGGATTTCTTTGGCTTGTTGTAATTTCTCTCTTTCGTTCTGTGGAATTTTGCTTTCAGACATCATGGATAGTTGTCCGAAAAAATGTGCCAGCAATGAGGTCATCTGGCTTTTAAAAAATAACATTTTGGCTTTTCCTTCATACCGTGTATGAAACACTTGATCTACAATAGATTGCATTTCCGGGGTCATTTTAAAACTGGGCCCTTCCACGTAGTGATCCTTGGGAAATACCAGCTGCTGGAGCATTTCACCAAACAATTCTCCCTCCTGGTTCGGCAATTTATCCAGGTTACTGGTTGAAGTGGCTATGACAATGCAAGCAAGAGGCTTTGAAGCAGATACGGTATGTACAAATTCAACCTTTTCATTGGCATAAAAGGAAAGGCATAAACCTTTTGTATAATTAAATTCTTTCTGCTTGTCTCCATATTTTACCGTAAGATCCACATCCCCGGAACCATAGAAAGCCACCGAAATGACAGGCTCGTCAAAATAGCAGGAATCAATCATAGGCTCCTCCGAGTTGCCCGTTTCCACCAGAATGGTCAGGTCATTAATATCGATAATATCCCTTGTCATATGTTTTTATTACAGTCAACCGTTCGACTTTGCGCAGTATCCCGTGTGGGGCAGTGTATAATGGAGATTGTTGGCTCTTCGTTTTTATGATTGATCGTGTTGGCGTATCGCCAATATTTAATTTTCAAACTCTTCAATCTCATTTAAGGCTTCTAAAGCTTTTAAGGTATGTGAACTCGTAAATAATTTTATCACTGTTTTTACCCATTTTAAATGTAGGTTATGATACGACAATTTACGCAGAAACCAAGCCAGCGGAATAGTAAGAAGGAAGTTAACGACCAGGAATCTGAACACAACGTCCTGCTCCAAATAGAGGTACAAATCAACACCAAGGAAAGCGTCAACCCCTACAATAACATATGACCACCAGACCGGGGCTGAGAGGAAAACTATTTTTACAAACAGCAATTCATGAGCATTCACCTGTTCGATCTTTTTCCTGATCTCAACTATTGGCTTGGAAAAATCAATTTGTTGCAATAAAACGACCTGTCCGATACTGCCCGCTAAAGCCACCAGGGTGACAATATGAAATATAATTCCGCTGATAGCCAAATGCGTTTGACCCCAATTATTCGCTATGTACAGTCCAATAAAAAGTGCTAAAAGACTAAATATCGCGACTTCAAAAATTCTGTTCCTAAGGATTTTCTTTGTGCGGTATTGAGATTTTTCGAGTTGTAGATTTTCTATGGATAATCTGTTTAGACGGAGTGTTTTGTCCAGTTTGTTGTCGTACGCCTCCAGTATTTTCTTTAATTCAATGGCTTCCATGATTGCGTGTTTTTTTGAAATTCTTTATATAGTTTACGTTTAAGTCGACTGATTTTTGTTGCCACATTGGTTTTTGTAATCCCTAGTATTTCAGCTATCTCCTCATACGGTTTATCCTCTAGATACAAAAGCATCAATGCCTTATTTAACTCATTTAAATGGTTGATGAATTCGTGTAGCAGACGAATATTGTGGTCCAACGCTGTATCGTATTCATTTTCTTCGGTTGTACTATAAATTAATTCTTCATTGAAATAGTCATTTCTGGCGAACCACTTTTTCTCTTTCCTGTAAAAGGATATTGCAACATTGAGGGCAATTCGATACATCCAGGTAGAATATTTGAATTCAGGATTGTACTTGTCAAAGGAATTCCATAGCTGAATGATGATCTCTTGCTCCAGATCATTTCTGTCATCTTTATTTTTGCAATAGGAATTGACGACTTTATAAATGATTTTTTTATGCTTGTCTAATGTGGTCAGGAATTCGTCTTCTTTACTTGCCTTCATCGGTGACTCCAGGTTGATGCAAATGTATAGGGGTGAATATTGATGTTCAGCTTATGATTCGCAGAAAGACAAAATAATCACACTTTTCGAGTCTCAAAATTTGATTTTATTTACTCAGAGTGCCATAAGTATCAGAAAATAGGGCGAACTACAGGCAACTCTCCTGGATAGAATACGTATGATTTTGTGGTTTTAGCCTATGATAGCTACGGTTTATGCTACAAAATACATATCCAATTCCCCTTTTCCCTTTGCGAAGATTTTTCCACGAGAAATGCATTTGAATTCGTTTTTAACGAGTTGATAGGTGGATGAGGATATATTGATTTTTCCCGCTTCGCCGGCAGATTCTATCCTGCTGGTGGTGTTTATGGTATCTCCAAATAGGTCGTAGGCAAACTTCTTTTTCCCTACCACACCCGCTACGATTGTGCCTGAATGAATTCCAACCCGCATCCTCCATTTGAGTTCGTGGCGCTTATTTCTCTCCTCCAGGAAGGAAAGCATCTTTTGTGCAGCAATGATGCAATTGGTTGCATGATGGGAAATTTCTTTTTCAAGGCCACATGCTGCCATGTAGGCATCTCCAATGGTTTCAATTTTTTCAACTTCCGTTTCCTCCATAATTTCATCAAATCGTCCAAAGATGTCATTAAGCTCATTGATCAAAGTAATTGCCGGGATCGAAGCTACTAACTCCGTAAAGCCTTCAAAGTCAGTGAATAGGATAGTTACATTTTTATGCCTTTTGGGTATTGTCTTACCACTTTCTTTTAAGTCCTTGATGATGTTGGCCGGTAGAATATTATGCAGAAGATCATCAGATTTTTTTTGTTCTGCGAGTAAGGATTTTTCGGATCTGTCGATCAGTACAGACAAACTCCAAATAAGCGCGAGACAAATTAAGCCGGTAATACTCAGATTAACTACCTGTAGTAAGTAGGGATCCATGACGTCAAAGTGCGGCGTTATTTCTGACTGAAAGATAACGGTGATGATC
This sequence comes from Bacteroidia bacterium, assembly GCA_030426345.1. GTDB lineage: Bacteria > Bacteroidota > Bacteroidia > Cytophagales > Cyclobacteriaceae > JAAUQL01. The sequence goes on along the minus strand of JAUHYU010000055.1, from coordinate 12,384 downwards.
AGCGTCAGGCATGCCAGTAGACTGAAGCCATGCGCTGTTTTCCTCGCTTTCTGAGGGAAGGTGATATACGGGATGATAATTAAAATGAAATATATAGCCGCAACGCCGGAAGAATACCCAAGTAAGTAAAGAAAAATCAGAATTCCAATATAGGCTGAGACATTAAGCCAGGTGGACGCAAGTACCCGACAACCTTTCCGATTAAATACTAACACAAGCAGAAACATCAATCCCATCAGACCATTGCTGCCATACACGATTGGGGTATCCGTAAGGTAGAAAGCAATGATCATCCAGATAAGCATAAACAGGGCGCCTAGAATGGAGGTAATGTTGGTGACCCGCAGATACCTGAGTTCAATGGCAGAGAATCCCTTTTTCGCCCCAATATCAACTATGCTTTGCAAAAATGGAGGCTTGTCACTTTCTTCTTTGGGCATCTGTTTTTTGTTGTTTTGCAAATGTTGTTTGTGTTTACAGTATTGCTAACGACCAGGTGTGCTCATCGGCAGGATGGCTCACGAAAGTCTGTCTTTGACCTCCGAGGCTAACTAAGGCTAATGTCAAGCTAAGCGGAGGAGGTGCCGGGGAGTTTTTCTTTAATTTTAAGGTTTGTATTTTCTATGAATATATCCCTGCTGTTGCAGTAGTTTTTGATGTATGTCGTTAGCTTTTTTCTTCATAATTGAAAAATATTTTCACAAGATTTTCAAAGAAAGCATTTGGCAATATTATAAATAGTACTAAAATAAAACCAAAAACAACTGCTTCAAAAACAATATCACCTTTGGTCGTCACATCTGCTGGATTTCGAAATGTAACATTATTAATTTCTTCACCTTTTTGAAGTGTTGCAATCAATGAGAAAGCAGGCTTATTAATTACCGCTCCGACTTCAAATAATTCGTATGAAGCGTGATCTCCCTTTTCCAATAAAATTGGGAAATGTCCCGTTTGCCTAATTGAACTAAACAATCTGTAATTTCCCCGTCCAGTAGGGTAAGGAACATTGATAATTTTGTCGATTTTAAAGTTAATAAATTCCTTTTGATAGAGTATATCCATTTCTCCTCTTGTATATGTTAAGTGATCTTCATTGAACTTTAAAGCGATTGATCCACATAAAAGCACTAGGGCGATAATTAAAAATGCACCTTTAGTTCTCCTTAATTTCATTTATACCAATTTATGCAATTCAAAAGAGTGAGTTTTTGATAACCTACGTTCCGGGCTACCCGACGGCAGAATGACTGCTAGAATTCTGCGCCCGGATGTTTTGCTTTTAAATTAGGATTCTCATTTTTTTATGTTTAGGACCCTGCTGATGCGGTAGCTTATGTTACCTACGGGTTTCTCTTTTTTCAAGATTTTCAATTTTTACAACTTCATAAATAAACCGATAAATTGGAATTGTTGCGATAAGAGGATAATTAAAAGAGTATTCAATTTTTTTACCGTTAAAACCCACTTCAATTTTAATATCATTACAATGAGAACATGCTATTACATTGTTTAGATCCATGCCTCGTGAAATTCCAATTCCTGATAAGGTTGAGGAAAGTTTGCGGAGCTCCTCTGTCGATAGGCGACCATGGTATTCACCATATATAGATTCATCAAATTCTAATTGATCAGTCATTTTCCAGAAGATTGGTTCACTTAAAGTGAGGTATATATCGCCATGCGTATTAATGTTTAGAATATAACCTTTCTTTTCATAAATGAAGCTTTCAAAATCAAAACCATCAAAATTGTCGACTGCTTCCAGGCTGGATAATTTTAGCTCACCATCTGACTCAAAAAAAGCAATAGCTGATTTAGATATTGGTTTTAATATTAGGGCATTGGAATCGAAACTTTGTACTAAAAATTTGTATTCTTTGACTTCTGCAATAAATAGGTCCTTTCGTATCTCCTCACCTTCAAGTATGATGGTGTCTTGTGCAATAGTTAATATTAATGCATTTTTTTCCGTTCCATGACTGTTCCTTATTCCATTGTCAATATTATCAATATGCCCAAACGATATAACTTCATTCTTTGTATTTATCCAAAAACTATTCTCTAATGATAATGAATCTATCTGTCCTCCTGCGGAGTACGGTAATGCAGATAATACCCAAATAAAAAGTAGTCTAGAATGCATATTTAATGTATCGCAGGTAGCGTTTCGTGTATGGATAGTAGGACAGATTCGAAGCATTTCACGTTCGGTTTGCCATAAAGTCAAACCGAACGTTTTTACTTTTAATTTTCTTTTTTGTTAAACGACAAAGCTTTGTTTTGGCGTTGCCTGCTCAAAGAACAAGACTTTCAATTTAGCACTAATTGCCCTATTGGCTATACACAATGTTAGCAACTGGTCTTATGAATTTCTCTCTAAAAATCCTTTCGCAATATTATCTACAATATCGTGGTGGCCATTCCAATTCTGATAAACTTCCAATGCCCATTTTTTTATTAAATCTTTGCAGTCCGTTTCGTTAGTTGATTTCGCTTTAATATCTGTTGTTGTGATATTCCCTCTTTTAAGAAGTTCAGGTGGGGTCAGGTATTCGTCCTGTTTATGAATTTTATATTTATTTAGGTAATCACTAAGTTTTGGGGAAAGTTTATAAGTCCATTTAATACCGTATTCAAAAATTAGATGAAGTCTTGACAGGTGAAAATGATTATTCCACCTACCGTGAATTTCTGGGTGTTGCAACGTGTGTGCGTCAACAATCAGGAATCTATAAATGTGATTTTCAACATTTGAAAAGTCAATTTCTTGAAATACAAGATTAAAAATATCTAAACATTCGTGAACTCCTCTTTTCGTGTTTGCTCCACAAAATTGACATTGTCCAATATTTAAAAGTGCAATGCCATTCTTTTTAGCTAAATCAATATAATCGTGCATTGTCTTTTTCGCTTGATGCTAAGGATCCGGGTTAACTGACGGCAGGATGGTTTGCTGGAAGCTTTGTCCTGGTTGCTTTCATTAAAATTACGTTTTCTTTTCTTTGGTTGTAGCCCTGCTGGTGTGGTAGGTTTTTGTTGTAGCCAGAATTTTTATTTCAAATTCAACTCGTATAGTGTATTCCATTCAAGACCAGTAGTATCATGTTCAATCCAAAACGAACTTAGTTTGTTAAGGGACTTATGCTTTGGTTTATTAGGTCCAAATTGGTAATCTGTAAGAAAATAAGCTTTCCTGTCTTGAGAATGAGTCAAAGCTATTTGTAAAAGCGTGTTTATGTCAGTCTTATATTTAGTCAGGAATTTGAAATTGAAATCTTGATTTGCGTAGTCATTTTGTTCGTTGCTTGGTTGCTTTTTCGCCTTCGCTTCAAAGTCAGGATCTTCGAATGACCAATCGATTAAAAGACCCGCAAAGTAGAAGCCATCCTTGTCATTTCTGAAAGATGGGTTGCCTATATGAATAATTACTCCTTCTTGTTTTATTAAAAGGTTATAAAATAAACTTCTGTGGCTTTCTATTTTATTCTCTTCAATTATCGCAACTTCAAAGTCATCTTGGTTAATGCCAAGTCCAGTTGAATTAATAGAAACGATTTCTATTGTCGGCATATAATTGTGCTTTAATTTATTGGCTACAACGTTGAATGATATGCGACGGCCTCGACGATAGGAGGGCTGGCGTCATATCTAGTGTTCTATCCCGTGATCGTTATCATTTGCTATTTATTTCTGTTTAGAATACTTATGATGAGATTCTTGACCATGGTTGTTTCATCTGGCCTGCTGGATGCGATAAATAGAGTAAGTCCTGCGAGAGCATCATTTGTGATGAGTAATTCACCGTCTGATTTATATAGAAGGTTGTTTTTTCTGAGAAATAGCAGGAAACAAGCTGCGGCAATCCTTTTATTTCCATCGGTGAATGCATGATTCTTAACGATAAGATAGAGTAGCATCGCTGCCTTTTCCTCTAGACTAAGATAGAAGTCAGTGTCATCAAATCCTTTTGTTATCTGAACGATGGCACTTTCGAAACCTTTGTCTTTCTCTACTCCGAAGACGCTAGATTGGAAATCAGCTTTCATGATGGCAATCAGAGAATCATATTCGGCCTTGGTGGGGTAGATGGCTTTACGCAATGTATCCCCTTTTGTATCAAGTTTTTGATGATCGAAATCATCAAGTAGTTTCAAGCCATGGGAATAGGTTTCTATCCATTCCAAACCGCTATCGGATGCTTGTTCTTCGATTGCTCTTGCAATTATCTGAATTCCAGATTTTAGGAATCTTACTTCTTGCTTTGTTTGTTTGAGGCGGGATTCGTTTATCGAGTAGCCTTTGACCAAGTGATCTTTTAGTCGTTCGGTGGCCCAGATCCTGAACTGTGTACCTCGCTTTGAGTTGACACGGTATCCAACCGATATGATAGCATCCAAATTGTAGTGTTGGATTGATCTGCGAACTTGGCGATTTCCTTCCTTTTGAACTACCGAGGATTCCTCGGTAGTTGAATCTTTCTGCAATTCACCCTCGCTATAAATGTTCTTCAGGTGCAATCCGATTGTATCTGTATCCTTGTCGAATAGTTCAGCGATCTGTCTTTGTGACAACCAGATAGTTTCATGCTGGAATCGGACTTCTACATGAGCTCCGCCTTCTTCACTTTCATATATCTCTACAAGTTTTTCCATCGATTGATCTAAGATACTACTTCACCGGATTCCATTCACTCACCAACTTTCATGGGAATGCCTCTTAGTTGGACCCAAATTTTTTCTCGACCAGGGATTTAGCAGGGGTACTATATTTCATGGGATAGAACGGGTTAGCATAAATCGCGTGAGGGCGCATAGCCTTCATGAACATTTTATGCTTTGTTCCACACTGGTTTTCCTTTATTATAACTTGATAATTCAATTAGTCATCCTTTTATTATCAATCTTCTACTATTTCTGACTTAATTTACTTTTTTAAAGTATATATCCCCGCTAAAGTTTTCAGTAAAGTCTCCTGTCCTTTTATAATTGATAAATAATACAATTGAATCATTTTCTGGGAAGAATTCTCCGTATCCGTTCATGCTTTCATAATACCATCTTTCGATTCCACCGGGTGATGACAAGCCTTTCCTTTTGACATCATTATATTCATTAATATTTATTTCACATTCATTTAAAATGCCGGACAAAGGGGATGCTGGAAACCAAAAGCCATAACCATTTATTCCATTTGTGGTAAAGCTATCTATACCCCCAATAAACTCTATTTTATGGCTTGAAGTATCTGTCTCTGTGAAAAATACATATTCTCCAGTAAGACTATCATAAGTACATTTGCTATATATTTCTTCTTCAGTTGAATTACATGATGTATTGAACAGAGCTATTGCAATGATAAGGTAAATGACTTTTTTCATAGTATTTATATCTGTCTCATTTCAATTTGTTTACTTGTGTGGAACGGTATGTATAAGAATAATAGCCGATTTCGGAGCTTCAACTTTTGGTTTGCGACAAACTTTGGTTCGTGCTGTACACTTCATATTTACTACTATCTCGGCTATTATTTCTTATACCTTGTTATGTGCTGCCTTTCTTTGTTCCAAATTTAATCACTTTTCGGCATAAATCGTAAGGCTTAAAATTTTGAAATCTTCGGGAACATCGTGCTGCTGATTTTCATATGTCGGCATTGGCAATTCACGTTCTTTTTGAATCGTTATATTCTTAAACCCTGCTTTTTCAATGGCTTCTAAGTATTTGTTTTTAGGTGCTGCTTTCGATACGCAATCAGATAATAAATCAGATTCTAAAACCAAACTGTTAGGCATTTCGGTTGTAGTCACAACATCGGAAATACTAAAATGCCCACTTTTTTTCAATACCTCATAAATGTTTGAAAATACTTTGTCCTTGTTTGGTACTAAATTCAGTACACAATTACTTACTACTACATCCACCGAATTGTTCGGAAGTGGTATTTTTTCTATATCTCCCAAAATAAACTTAACGTTAGAGTATCCCAATTTATCAGAGTTTTCCCTTGCCTTTTCGACCATTGTTTCAGAAAAGTCAAGACCATATACTTTTCCGCTTTCACCAACTTCGGCTCTTGCCACGAAACAATCATTTCCTGCTCCTGACCCCAAATCTAGCACAGTTTGACCTACTTTTATTTTGGCGAATTGTGTAGGCAGCCCACAGCCCAATCCATAATCTGCATCGGGGTTATATCCCTTAATGTTGTCGTAACACTCACTAATTTCTTGACAACAAGAAGTACTACAACACGAATCATAGCTTGATTTTTTTGTACTGATAATTTTTGAATATTGCTCTTTGACGTATTCTTTTATGTTTTTCATTCCAATCATTTTTTTTCGATTAAACAGTCAGAAGGGTTGCAACTCTTTTTGGTGTCTTCCGCTTCACAAGAAGTGCTTTGTTCGCAGCTAATATTTCTCTTGGAACTATTGATTACTGCATTTGTGTAAAAGCCTAAAGTCAGCAACAGCCCAATCCAAAACATTGGTTTTGCCCAACGGGTCTTTTGTTTTTTTGATTCAGTACAATCCTCTGGACGACAAGTGCTTTCATTCTTTTTATAAAGTGAAAAGTAGGCAATTGTAAATGCTACTGCGCTAATTGCTGTCAGAACGGGAAGAAAGGTTGAGGTAAAGGCGGACAATCCAGCGGTTGAAATCCCAAATATTGAAGCAATTGGGGCTGCACAAACCACACCGCAAGTGGTGCCACAGACTCCGAGTAATGAAGCTAAAGAAGTTCCTACTCCTAAAATGGTTGCTTTTGTAGATTTTTTTTCTGTCATAATCGATAAATTTTAATTTACCCTATGACTACGTATCTATTGTAAAGACGCATTACGAGGAAAAAAATTAGCAAGCCTTCAAACATTCTTTAAATTCCTTCTTCAAGAAGTTACGGGTTCTTTGTACCCTTGACTTCAATGTCGATATAGGAATTCCTAATTCTTGAGCAATTTGCTTTTGAGGAATGTTCTCTATATCTGATTTGATAAAGGCTTCTTGGTTTTCAGGAGATAGCTTTGATAGAAATTGGTAAGTATACTTATAAACATCGCAAGGAAATTCTGAATATTCTTCATTGACTTCACTTGAGTCACCAATGCTTTGTAAAATCTCATTATCTTTCTTTTTTTTCTTGTAAAAGTCGGCAATGGCGTTTAACGCCATTTTGAAGAGATATGATTTAGGGTAATCACATTGACAACCTCTTTGACTGAGTTCTTCGCATTTGGTGAAAGTTTCCTGCAAAATATCTTTCGACTCATCTTTATTATGAATACGAGATTGGATAAAGGATAAAAGTCTTTCTCTATTCTTTTTATACTCAATTTCTATGTTGAAATTCTTCTTGTTCATTTGTTATAGCGGTTGCACATAACGGCTCGGCTATGAATAGTGCGGGGGATTGAAAAGCGATAGTTTTCAATCTGCGCACGATGTGAGCCAAAACCAAGTTTTGAGGCTTAAGTTACCAAAAAATAAGACGTCAAAACTTGTTTTGGCGGATGAGCAGGGTAGAAGGTTTCCTAACCGATAAAGCCCGCATTATTTATAGCCATTGTTAGCGGCTGTTATTTGTCAGGTAGGCCCCATTTCTTAACCAATTCTGCATTTAGTCCACCTTCTTTTCCGTTTGGTTTGCCTTTTCCTGTTTCAATATAATCTTTCAAACTACCTTGTATGTAGCTTGTCCATGCGTCATTGCAAACATTGTAACATTCATATTTAGGTGTTAAACCTTCGTGAGTAAATACAACTTTTGTTTTGTTTTCTTCCACAGATAAGTCAAAAATCAGTTTAGTATTTATCCATTCCGCTTTGTCCTTTGTAAAATTAAATTCGTTGTCCGTGACCAAATAGACTAATTTTTTGTGTGGGATTTCTTCAATCAATTTCAGTTTACACAAATGAACATCCTTGTAATGATAGAAAAATGTGTCGCCTAATTTATCGGTGTTGCCTTCAATTTCTTCACTCCACCAACCTCTGAAGTTTTTAATGGCGTTGAATGAAGTTGAGGCGTCTTTGTCAACCAAAATGGTGGATGTGTAACTTTCGGATTCCATATTTATTGTCATTGAATTGTTAATTGCTGTTTTGTTGTCTGGATGGAAAGATTGCATAGCAATTAGTGTCGAAATGAATATTAGACTAATCATCAGCGGATTAATTTATTTTCCAGGTTTTGTAAATATTGAGTCCATGCAGTGGAACATCCATCATAACATTCAATTTCTGGCTCTAATCCTTCGTGTGTAAATGTTACTCGTGCTTCATTTCCTTTTTCGGAAATGTCAAAAACAAGTCTTGTCTCTTCCCATTCTTTGGGGTTTTCTAAAAAGGAAAGGTTGCTCTCCGTTATCTGCCAAACAATTTTTTGATTAGGAATTAGTTCGGCCAATTTTTGCCTTGAAAAGTGCATTCCGCCCCCTGCTGAAAAAGAAAATTCATCGCCAATTTTTTGACTGTCACCTGTAATAGTTTCTTCATAGATTCCTGACCACCATTCATTAATATTTAATAACAGATCAAAAACTTCTTTGACTGAATTACTGGTGGTAAAGCTGAAGGTGTAATTTTTCATTTCTTCTTTCTGTTTTTATAGAAACAAACTTAGTTTCTATAAGACACTTATGAGATGTGGAATTTAGACAATTTAGCGGGGCGATTTAGACAATGAATATTCTTATTTTTGCAAAAACCATTGTAATGAAACATTTGAGTATTCTAGTTCCAGATGACCAAACAACTATGAGTACAAGTGCCTGTATCATTGGTAGTTATCACATTTTTACGGAAGCCAATAAATTTTTGGAACGGAAAGGAGGGGAACCAATTTTTAAGATTTCTTTGGTTGGTGCCACAAATGATGATTTTTTAGAAGATAGGTTTCTCTCTATTAAGCAAGAAGTTGCTATTGCTGAAATTGATGAAACCGATTTGATAATTATTCCAGCCTCATTAGTTCGCGATTACAAAACTGCCACGAAGAATAATAAGCTGTTGATTAACTGGATTGCGAAGCAATACAGACAAAGGGCAGAAGTCGCAAGTATGTGTGCGGGTGGTTTTATGTTAGCCTCAACTGGATTACTTTCTGGAAAAAATTGTTCCACACATTGGGCAATGGCTGATGAATTCAGGAGTTTGTTTCCAGGTGTGAACTTGCAAACCGACAAATTGATAACAGACGAAAACGGAATATATACCAATGGTGGTGCATACTCTTTTCTTCATCTGTTGATGTATTTAGTTGAAAAGTTTTATGGAAGACCAACAGCTATTCATTGCGCCAAATATTTCCAAGTTGATTTGGATAGAAATTTACAAGCCGAATTTTCAATTTTCAATGGACATAAAAAGCATAATGACGATGTGGTCTTGAATGCTCAAAATTTTATAGAAGAAAACTATCAGGATAAAATTTCCATAGAGGAATTGTCGTCAAGTTTAGGTGTTGGTAGAAGAACCTTTGATCGAAGATTTATTAAGGCAACTAGTTTAACGCCATTAGATTATTTACAAAGAATAAGAATTGAAGTTGCCAAAAAGTCTTTTGAAAATTCTCGCAAGTCTGTCTATGAAGTAATGTTTGATGTCGGTTATAATGACACAAAATCTTTTCGTGATGTTTTCAGTCGCATTACTGGAATGTCTCCAGTTGATTACAAGTCAAAGTATAATAAAAACAGTTGATTTTTTTGTAATTGCCGCTAACGTCCTGTGACACCCGTCGTATTCCTCCACGACCAGGTGTGATGTCGGACAACAAAATCTACAACTTTTACCAGATACAGAGACCCAAATATGTAGGGTGTCACGTGTTAAGTGAGGGGCGAAACCAGAATATGCATTGTAAACAGCCAAATCTTCGAGTCTTGCCATGTTTTGAATTTTTCCAGCGTATGATTTTTCCCTACCCGAAGAACGAGATTTTTAGAAGTTTAGGTTCAGCGCCGACGGATGAAGAGGGTAGGTAAGTACTGCAGGATTCTGAGGGTAGGAATCTGCCTTCTCAAATGAGGCCGGAAAAAAAAGACATGTCATGAGCATCGCACTTAACGCTTCAGGGTGCTCGTAGGCAGGCCGATTCTGAAAGGATTGATTCCGGGGCATCTTCTTCTAAATTTACGCTTTCATTTTCATCGGTTTTGGCCCTGCTTATGAGCATCCAATGTTAGTGGCAGTTTTTTGTATGTTGGCCTATCTCCTTATTCAGATAACACAATTAATTTTTCTGTGATCACTTTACTTTTCGTATTGACCAGAATATAAAAACAACCTGCTGACAAACCCGCTGTTGAAATCTCTGATTCAGTATTCCACATCATTACCCGCCTGCCTAGGGCATCCATTACGGTTATCGGATATGTTATTTCATTTGCATTGTTTACATGCAAATTGATATCACCAAAAGCCGGATTTGGAAAAAACATGGGTTGATTAGTAAAACGCAAATGATCACTTACAGAAGTGCTTATTCTTGAGAAACGATAGACAGTATTTTCTGGTATCGGTCCATCCAAAAAGGTGGGGAAAGTATCAGTGGCTACGGTTGGTTTCAATGGACTACCTTCAAGAACAATAATTTCCCCAAGTTGTCCACCAGGCGTGTTCCAATCAGCGTCCGCTAATAACCCAACTAAAGGGCCATGAAAAGGATCAAAAATTACAATTGGATCTTTCTGAGTCGAATACGGACCATAATGAAATTCTATGTTGCCAGAATCTTCATAAAGTCTGATTTGAAAACTCACATAATCGAGAAACACGCCATCGTCGGTCTCTTCACCTTCAAATAACCCAGCTTCCTTGAATTCAAGTGTAAATACTTGATGCCCTAGAGCTCCTTCTGTTAGATATTTAATAGGTGAAAGTGCAGAATCCTGTTGGTAACCTCTATCAATCAAACTTGCTAAGAAGGGGATGAGCATATATAAATGGTCTTCATCCAGGTTTATTTCAAATATACCGCCAAAGGAATTGAAATAAGAATATATTGTATCAGAAGTTAGATCGAATAATTCAAAATCAAAGCCAATGGGCAGCTGAAATTCAGGAACATCCCAGGGGCCATCTACAGCGTTCTCTGCATTTTCCAGGTAGGCAAATGGTTCACTACTAACGGTTAATTGGTAAGATTGAGCTTTCATATTGCTAGGACTTGCACAAAGCAGGCACAGTAAAAGTATTGTGATGCAATTTCTCATAAATAAGTTTTGAACTATAGACTGTGAAAAGAAATTTTAAGTTGGGTTTTAATTGCAACTAACGTTCCGGTGCATGCGCAGGCCGACTTTAGGAGGATTGCGTCATTGCACTTTGTTATAGCACGTATTTTTAGTTATCGCGTTTCGATCTTATTTTTGTCTTCTCTTATTGCAGTAGGTTTGACTTTTGGCTTTTCTTTAGGTTTTTCCTTTGGTTTGTTTTTATCTTCGTCATTGTTAGCCATAGTAAATGAATTTTATTAACAAAAGAATGATGTAAGGAAAAAGTGATATTAAGCTGAACAAAACAACTTGATAGTAAAGGAACCTTTTCTTTACATAGATATTAAAGTTTTTTCTGACTGATAATTCAAGATATTCAAGATATCCACTATTAGTTTCTTCAATTAATGTTTGTTGATCTGCCGAAAGAAAATCTTTAATGTTTTCATAATACTCTTTGTAGATTTCCTCTGGTAGTTTATCGTAATAAATCTTTTGCGGAATAATTAAGAGAATAAACTTGTATAATGAAATTGCTAATAAAATGAACGTGATAATAAGCAATATTAGAATCCAGGTATCTATTGATCTTTCATGATTGTAGTTTTTAATGTACGTGACGAAATCAAATATGTATAATCCTACTAATCCTAAAAATGCAAAATATAGAGGATACCTGTTTTGAATCCTTTGGATACTGTCTAGGTCCTTTTCAAGCCTGTCTTTATTTAATCTGATTTTTGTTTCAACATCAAACATCGCATAGTCAGTGTTTAATTCAATGAAATGGAGCTCCAAAGTTCTATTTGAAACTTAAGTTTATAACTCAAGCTATCTTCATGTTTTCTTAATTCAACTATTGTTGTGATTGGTGTAGCCCCTTTTTGATTTGCAATATCAGAGTCAATTCTATTGCATAGTTTCGTTGCGTCATCCTCAGATAAAGCGTTGGCTACTGCTTGAGTTTGCGAATCTGCATTTGCATCAAGGCCTTCAAGTACTTTTGCTTTATTTGTCATTATTTAATTATTTATGTGCTATAACGGGTTAGCATAAATGGCGTGAGGGCGCATAGCCTTCATGAACATTTTATGCTTTGTTCCACACTGGTTTTCCTTTATTATAACTTGATAATTCAATTAGTCATCCTTTTATTATCAA
>JAUHYU010000152.1 GCA_030426345.1 Bacteroidia bacterium | reverse complement strand
AGTTTGCTGTTCCAGAAAATCCTTTCAATTTGTTTTTCTTAGTTACAATGTTAATGATGCCTGCCGTGCCATCAGGATTGTATTTTGCAGATGGGTTGGTGATAATTTCTATATTTTCAATTGTATTGGCTGGGATTTGCTGTAAGACTTCTGAAGCTTCCATCACCGTGGGACGTCCATCGATCAACACCATAAACCCAGTGCTGCCACGAAGTGCGACATTGCCTTCCACATCTACGGTAATGGACGGTAAGTTTTCCAGAATGTCCACTGCTGATCCAGAAGCAGAAGTAAGTTGCTCCCCTACATTGATCACCTTTCTGTCGATTTTATATTCCACGGACATCTCTTCCCCAATAATTTCTACCTCATCCAGTTGCTCCATCGATCGCTTCAAAATCACTTTTCCAAGATCAACTTGAAGCTTATTGGATTTAAGGATTATCTCATCCAGAGTTTCTTTGTCATAGCCTATAAAAGAAATCTCTATATAATATGAGCCTTGTTTTAAGTCTTTAATTAAAAAATTCCCATCTGCCTTTGTTATTGTTCCAGTGACTAGTGATTTATCATCTGTATTGAAAATAGCCACAGATACATATTCTAAGGGCTCTTTGGTTTCATTATCCAAAATCGTTCCTTCTACGGCACCAGGAGCACCTTCTGCAAATATTTGAAATGATATAAGACTGAGAATGGCGATTAAAAAGTATTGTTTCATGTGTTTTAAATTCTTTTATTTTTCAAAGTACGCATATAATAATGTGTAGATTATGTAGGAAATCTGAAGGAAATCTGAATCTTATAAAAGCGCAAAATTTCCATAACTCTTATATCACGAAAATATTTTATAATTTCATGGAAATAACATGCTTTCCATGATACGATCAACTGAAGTAATAGCAACTAAATTATAGAAATTATGTTTTGTTAGGACCGTGGTTAATGGTAGCTATTTAATTTCAATTATTGTACCTGCAATATGTCGCGTGCCGTTGTCCTTGTTGAAATAATAAGTTACCAAAACTCGGTTGTCGTCCAGCTGAACCGGCCAAGTATATCCAATATCGCGGTTACCACCATCATCGCGCAATACAAACTCCTTGGAAGTTGCAAAGTCTGTGCACTCTGCATTTAGGATCCGCGCTCTAATTCCATATGGTTTGTGACGATATCCATATGTCAATAAAACCCGGTCATCTGGCAAACGCATTGCATTCAAGGGATGTCCCTGAAATCCCATTTTTTGCCATTTAAAACTTTTCCCTCCATCAGTTGACCGTGCAATGCATGCCTGGTCGTCCATACGAGAGGTACGTAAAAAACCAACCAAGTCTCCTTTTGGCGTTTCATATATGGATGATTCGTTAAATGAAGCTTTATCGTCAATAGCAACTACACTTGAATATTCCCAGGTAAGCCCTTTGTCTTCAGAAACAATCAAGTAATTAGAAGTCTTACCAGGGGAATCCGTAGCAGCAACAATCCAGTAAATTTTACCGTCTTTACCTTCGTACAAAGCTCCTCTATTGTAAGCAGGTATTGGTTTTCCATCGGCAGAGAAATTAATCTCAGGTTTTATATTTGTTGGGTAAATAGCGTCACTCCATGTTTTACCGCCATCTTTGGATCTCACTATATAACCACCCAAGAATACTGTTCCACCTGCTTCCAAATAAGGTTTTTTGAGATTTTCCATTCCATCAGGTCGCACGAATGCCCACCCGTAGCTAGCACAAAGTATGGTACCATCTTTGAGTTGGAGCAGACAAGGATCCTGAGAGCCACCAAAAGGATGCGCATAAATGTGCTCAGTGTTCTTAGTCCAATTTTCACCATCGTTTGAGCGAACCATTACCAAATAGCTATTAGGGTCGACGTGATTAGTATTTGATTCTCCAAATATTTTCCGATCAGGAGCCTTTCGGAAAGCAACAAAAATTTCTCCATTCGGACGTTTAATGACTGATGGAAAAGCAGAATAAAAGGTAGAATCTTCGTAAATAATTACATCCTTTATTTTTGTAATTTCTGAAGTCTCTGATTTATTTTTATTGTCTCTATTACTGTCTTTTTTTTCTCCGTATCCAAAATTCACCGCTAGCAGCATGACAAATAATGTCATTACTGCAAATATTTTTATTTCCCATTTTCTCATAGTCAAAGCACTTATCAAATTCATAATCGTTTATTTTTAATTCGGGAACTTTCTACCCTCTCTGTCGCAATAATGCGTCGTATTTTTTAATTATACAATTCTGATGGATGTTGTAGTATCTCGTCGTCATAAAAGCCTTGTTTTTCCATAAACTACAGTCATCGATTTTTGGGGCTTTTTGAGTGGTTTCTTTACTGTGATCACATAGTATATAGTGCCAAGAGGTCAGTTAAATGATTGCCCAAGAGTTATTTCAATTATATAAAATACTAATGATTTAGTAAAAGCTCTTGAAATCATCCACGACAAATATTTAACTTTTGTAAACTCCAATTGACTAAGACCTATTTCAATAAGAATTAAAAATGGTAAAGGAACTATAAGAAAAAACGAACTTCCAATTGATATATTAAAAACTATATTCAAAAAATATTGAATTACTTTCAAAAGTATGTACTCGAACAGAGTATAAAATATGTGGAATGCCACATCAATACTGGTCAGATATTTACTCCTTGAATTAAAATACCCCCCCACTTTAACTTTTTCACGAGGGAGGTCTATCTTTAAATAGTTTAAAATCAAATACAAAACTTCTTTAATCATTTAGGCTGATGTTTCTTATACAATCCGAATTCCCAATAGGTTAGATCATTAAGACCTTATAGGTTCCCAAAACCTATAAGGTCTAATCGGTGAAAACCCGAGCGAAAAGCCTTGTTTTTCCATGAACTACAGTCATGGATTTTGAGGGCTTTTTCACCTTCTAAAATTTCATCCTCGGCTCAGGCACTGCACTTAATGGCGCAAATTCATTGGCTAGGTATTTATAATGTGCCGTGATAGCAATCATACCCGCATTATCGGTGCAATATTCAAACGCCGGGATGTACGTTTGCCATCCATGGATTTTACCCTCTTTTACGATCCGTTTTCTGAGCTCACTGTTGGCAGATACCCCACCGGAAATTGCGACATGGGAAATTCGATGTTTTTTGGCAGCCTTTTTTAGTTTATTCATCAGCATGTCGATGAGCTTGCGCTGTACAGAGGCGCAAATATCATTTATATTTTCATGGATAAAATTGGGATTTTCCTTGATCTGATCTCTCAAAAAATAGAGAATAGCAGTTTTAATTCCACTAAAAGAATAGTTGAATCCGGGTGTGCTGGTTTCGGGAAACTGATATGCTTCAGGATTTCCCAGTTGTGCATATTTATCAATGAGCGGTCCACCGGGATAAGGCAGTCCAAGCAACTTGGCCGTTTTGTCAAATGCCTCGCCCACTGCATCATCCAACGTTTCTCCCAAAATTTCCATTTCGAGATAATCTTTTACCAAAACAATTTGGGTATGCCCTCCACTGACAGTAAGGCATAAAAAAGGAAATTCCGGTTTGGGATCATCTATAAAATGCGCCAAAATATGAGCCTGCATGTGATTGACCCCAATAAGTGGAATATCCATGGCCAAGGCAAACGACTTGGCAAATGAAGCCCCAACCAAAAGGGCGCCAAGCAGCCCCGGCCCTTGGGTAAATGCTACTGCATTCAGCGATGTTTTACTTATATTTGCATCTTGAATTGCCCGGTCAATGATAGGAATAATGTTTTGCTGATGCGCCCTTGAAGCCAATTCCGGCACCACACCTCCAAAATTTTCATGTACCGATTGAGTAGCTATGATATTATTGAGAACTTTTCCGTTATGTATTACAGCAGCGGATGTTTCGTCACAAGAAGATTCAATTGCTAGAATGTTAATATCCATAAGGTATTGAGCAAGAAACAAACAAAGGTGCAAGTTATAAAAAAACGGCTTCTGTCCATTAGTCTGGCCATTGGCATATTTTTATTTTCTACGCTGTTTGTTACTGTAGTATTTATCAGCATTCCTGCCGTCCAAACAAAAATCATCAATAAAATTTCCGACACGGTTTTTGAAAAGATCAATCATAAGCTAGAATTGGAATACATCAATATACGATGGTTTGATACCATTCTGATTCGAGGACTCAAAGTGGACGATACGCAAAATAATGAAATGATTCGTGCTGATCGGGTGATTCTGGATTTTAAGTTCAGGGAGCTCATAACGCAAAAAAGCATCAATTTCGACAAGGCGATTTTACAAAATGCGGTTGTAAAAATGCAAAACAATGCTCCAGACGGGCAGTTTAACCTGAATTTTTTTATTGATGAAATCAAACAAAAGCTTATTAAAAAGAAGTCTAATAAGGAAGCTAAATCATTTAACATAGATGACGTCATCCTGTCCAACAGCCAATTCAAAATCTACCGAAACGACAAAGATCCGATCACAACACGATTTGATCAGTACCATTTTACACTGCAAAACATCGAGGCCAATCTCGAAAATTTCACAATACTTCCCGCCAATATATCCTTCACAGTTGAGGATATGCAATTTGTTGATTCGGCTACTAGGTTCGACATCAAACAGTTAAAAACAACATTCCAATATACCCGCCAGTCCATGGTTTTTCAAAATATGGAGCTAAAGGCTGGCGAATCATCCGTTTCTCAATCCATGGTTTTCAACTACCTTCAACCATCTTCTGTAAAAGAATTTGTTGATAGTGTCAACATTACAGCCAATGTAAAAAAATCAATTATTCACTCAAAAGATCTGGCTCACTTTGTTCCTTCACTGAAAAAATACAATGAATACTACAGATTGCAGGGGTTTGTCGAGGGGCCAATCGCTCGCTTTAATGCGAAAGATATTACGCTCCAATTTGGCACCAGAAGTGAAATTCAGGGTTATTTTGGAATGTATGGATTGCCTAATTTCGAAGAGACTTTTATCAATGCAAAAATAAAAGAGGCAAATATCTATGTTCGGGATTTGTCGGCATATGTGTCAGATGAATCCGAAGCCGGTTTACAAAAATTTGGAACTGTCCAGTTGGAAGGGGGCTTTTCCGGATTCCCCGGTGATTTTGTGAGTAAGGCCAGTTTCCAAACTGATATTGGCGATTTAGAGACGGACATCAACTTAAAGTTAGGTAAAGTTGGTCAGGACAAGCCGACCTACTCTGGCAAACTAACCACCCATAATTTTGACTTGGGAAAATACCTGGGAGATCCCTCACTATTTCAGTATATTGATATGGATGGAAGTATCAATGGCAAAGGATTCACAAAGGAAGATGCCAGATTTGACTTGGTTTCCAACATTACCCGGGTTGGTATCAATGGGTACGATTATCAAAACATAAAAACCGATGCAATCCTTGCCGAGCAATTTTTTAATGGCAACCTGATCATAGATGACCCCAACCTACAGTTTGAGGGCAAGGCAAGTATCGACTTGAATAAGGAACATGAGATAATTAAGATAAATGCCACACTCGGAAAGGCATATTTAGACACGCTAAAGATTACAGA
Organism: Bacteroidia bacterium; assembly: GCA_030426345.1. Classification (GTDB taxonomy): domain Bacteria; phylum Bacteroidota; class Bacteroidia; order Cytophagales; family Cyclobacteriaceae; genus JAAUQL01. The sequence continues at coordinate 368 of JAUHYU010000152.1, read as the reverse complement.
ACAGCCGGCATTTCTGAGTTCTGTACTCAATGTAGATATGACAGGTCTGTCATTGGATGAAATTCTAGGTGATATCTATTTGAATAATACCTACTTCAGGTATGGAGACAAAGACCTTTACGTCGATCAGTTACAACTGATTTCAGAAAGAGATTCCTTAAGCCGATCCCTCAAGGTACAAAGTCCAATTGCAGACCTCAATATATTTGGAGACTTTAATTATTCCTCTTTTTTTGAAGACATTAAGAATGTATATGATGAATACAGACTCATTTTCAGAAACAATAGTGAGGAAATTACCGCGTACTATGCTGTCCAAAATAAGGATTACAGTGATTATTATTATTTGGATTACGATGCCAAACTAA
>JAUHYU010000151.1 GCA_030426345.1 Bacteroidia bacterium | reverse complement strand
CGTGGAGCAGCATCATGCCCACCGGTGGCGTATCACCTGATGAAGCGAACCTCACCGAGTGGATTAAAGCGGGCGTACATTGTGTAGGAATGGGTTCGCAGTTGATGGTGAAAGATGCCAATGGGAATTTCGATTACCCCGTGATTACGCAAAAAACCAAGGAAGCCTTAGCCATTATTTCTAAATTGAGAAAATAAACCACGATACTAAAGAAGGATTCATACTGATTTTTGTATTTTGAAAAAATAATTGAAAAACTATAATTCATGTATAACCCAACTTTATTAAGAAGGTCGGTGTTGGTGATCACACTTCTCTGTATTTTTTTATCTTCCTGTGGCGATCTTCACAAACACAAGACATTGAAACTTGCCCATGGCCTCCCTACAGACCATCCGGTACACAAGGCCATGGAATACATGGCAAATAGATGTAAAGAAATTTCAAATGGGGAATTACAAATTGAAATATATGCTGGAGGGCAATTGGGCTCTGAGCAGCAATGCGTAGAGCTTTTGCAAATAGGCAGCTTGGCAATAACCAAGGTTTCGGCGGCAGTTATGGAGAGCTTTACAGACGACTATAAGGTGCTCGGATTGCCATATATTTTTAGAGATCAGGAGCATGGATTTAAAGTATTGGATGGGGAAATAGGAAAAGAATTGTTACTTAGCACGGAAAATAAGTGGATCCGTGGCTTGTGTTTTTTTGATGCCGGAAGCAGAAGTTTTTATACCATAAACAAGCCCATAGAGAAACCTGATGACCTAAAAGGCATGAAAATCCGTGTGATGAAGAGTAAAACTGCCATGGACATGGTACAGGCTCTTGGAGGTAACCCGACTCCGATTTCTTATGGAGAACTCTATACGGCGCTGCAAAGTGGTGTGGTTGATGGTGCAGAAAACAACCCTCCTAGTTTTTATACATCACGCCATTACGAAGTCTGTAAATACTATTCCTTAGATGAGCATACCAGCGTTCCGGATGTTTTGATTATTGGTCAGCATATTTGGAATGATCTGACCGATCAGGAAAAGGAATGGCTTCAACAAGCAGCGGACGATGCTGTTCCTGTGGAGCGTAAGCTTTGGGCAGAATCAGTGAAAGAATCTTTGGAAGAGGTGCAAAAAGCGGGTGTTACAATCTATCGTCCCGACAAGGCGCCGTATCAGGAAAAAGTAAAAGGCCTTTACGAATCCTACCGAGATCAGGAAGTCATCTATTCATATATCAAAAGAATTCAGGCAGTTCAATAATATTCCCATGACATTCAGAGAAACAATTGACAGACTATTAGAGAAATTTGTTGTGATCCTTATGGCTGTGTTGGTCATTGATGTGCTTTGGCAAGTAATTAGCAGGTATGTATTAAGTGCGCCAAGTTCATTTACGGATGAGTTGGCTGGGTTTTTATTAATTTGGGTTGGGCTATTCGGTGCAGTTTATGTTGCCGGGAAAAACGAACATTTGGCCATCGACCTGCTTGTGCAGCGATCCGGCCCAGAACGCAGAAAATTTTTGGAGTTGTTTATCAGCGGATGTGTCATACTTTTTTCTTTGACTGTTTTGGTGATTGGAGGCACATGGTTAGTTTATACCAGATTTGCTCTTAACGTGAAGTCTGCAGCTTTAGAGATTCCTTTGGGGATTGTGTACATCGTCTTGCCAATAAGTGGCTTGCTGATCATATTTTTTACCATAGATAATACGCTTCAATTTTTAAAAGGGCATAAAGAGAATTAATATGGATTATACCGGGGTTTTTATATTGGTCGTCAGCTTTATTGTATTGCTTAGCATGGGCGTTCCTATTGCATTTAGCATCGGGATTTCAGGCATTTTAACGATGCTTGTTAGCATTGATTCCCTGCCTGCATTTACAACTTATGCCCAGCGAATGGCTACAGGAATTGATAGTTTTGCATTGCTGGCTATTCCGTTTTTTATCTTGGCCGGGAATATCATGAATAGTGGAGGTATTGCTAACCGGCTTATTAATTTCGCCAAAATATTAGTAGGAAATCTTACCGGTGGTTTGGCTTACGTCAATGTAATTGCCAACATGTTGTTTGGTGCGATTTCAGGTTCTGCTGCTGCTTCAGCTTCTGCGATAGGAAGTATCATGGGACCTGAAATGAAAAAAGAAAATTATGATGATAATTTCAGTGCAGCTGTAAATATCAGTTCTGCCACTACAGGATTATCTATCCCCCCTAGCAATGTATTGATCGTCTATTCTTTGGCGAGTGGAGGAGCTTCTATTACAGCATTGTTTCTGGCGGGATACATACCCGGAATTCTCACAGGGTTAGCCATTATGATCACAGCCATGTCGATACTAATATTAAAGGAAAGTGGTGTGGTTGCCTTGGTGAAAGCTTTGTTAAAACTAGCGATAATTGGCGTGGTCATTTTCGCACTAATATATGGATTGATATATGCCAATGAACAATTATCCGCTGGAGCAAATTCTATTATCCGAGGAGGATTGCTCGTGGTAATAGCAGGCTTTTTAGCCTATAAAATCCGCTCGAACAGAGAACAAACCAGAAGAGGCCTGAAAATATTTGTAGATGCCATACCTAGTCTCTTTCTTTTGATAATAGTGATAGGAGGTATCGTTGCAGGTTTTTTTACCGCTACTGAGGCTTCTGCTGTTGCGGTTCTTTATGCCTTGATCTTGGCTATGATTTATGGTGAAGTAACCTGGAAACACCTCCCGGACATCATTTTGAGGTCGGTAAAAACCACTGGCATCGTGATGCTGTTGGTTGCTACTTGCATGGGATTATCATGGATTATGGCATATGAAAATATCCCGCAGAATGTAAGTGCAGGCTTACTGAGTATCAGCGATAACCCAATCGTAATTTTGTTGATTATTAACTTGATATTGCTTTTTGTTGGCGTGTTTATGGACATGACCCCGGCAGTATTAATTTTCACACCAATATTTTTACCGATCGTACAAACCCAACTTGGATTATCACCAGTTCATTTTGGTATCATCATGGTGCTTAACCTTAGTGTTGGCTTGTGCACGCCTCCGGTAGGGTCAGTATTGTTCATTGGGTGTAGTGTGGCAAAGGTGAAAATCGAAACCGTAATCAAGCCATTGCTTCCGATGTTTTTAGCCATGATAGTTATCTTGATGCTGGTGACTTACATCCCAAAAATATCGCTATGGCTGCCTGACCTTTTCGGTTTTTAGCAGTTGGGCTTAATTTCAATCTTTTTAGAAAAAATATTTTCATGGATTTTGAAGGCTTTTTAAGCCAAAAACCAGATCAAAGCCCTGACCTTTCCATATAGGATTGCAGGATGATAGTTGCGCTGATTTTATCGACGTTGGCTTTGTTCCTTCTGTCCTTTTTTTTCATGCCGCCGGCTATCATAGTACGCATGGCAAGTTTAGAAGTGAAGCGCTCGTCCTCCAAAGAAATTGTCAAATTGGGGAAGAGATTTTGCAGCTTCTCGTACAGTTTTTTTACTGGAACGGTAGTATGCGTATCAGATTGATCGAGTTTTGTTGGCATACCAAGGATGATTCCTTCAACGTCTTCTGATTGTACATATTTATTTATCCAACCTATCAATTGCTCTGTGGGAATGGTTTCTAAAGGTGATGCAATAATCTTCATTGGATCCGTGACGGCGAGCCCCGTCCTTTTCAATCCATAATCTATAGCTACTAATCTGCCCATGACATAAAGGTAGAAAATATGATGAAAGCATGGTAAAAATTATAAACAACTGCAGTAATAGCATGTTAAATTGAAACTACCACATATTATTCCTGTTTATAATATCTATATTTACGTTTTATATTATTGCCAATAGCATTAAAAAGAAGAGGATTGTGAATAAAATAAAGAATTCAAAATTTCAAATAAGGCTCCCAATTATTCTTGCCATAGGGTTGGCCGCAGGCATTTTGATTGGTGCCACCTTTGCAGGACCAGAGCAACAAGTCTCTAATTTCATGAAAAGTGTGATGAAATTTAGAGAGGTTATGAGTATGATCGACCGCGCATATGTAGATGATGTAGACACGGACGAAATGACCGAAACTGCTATTACCAAAATGCTTGAAAAGCTTGACCCTCATACAGTTTATATTTCTGCAAAAGATGTGGAACTTTCCAATAGTGATTTGAAAAAGGATTTTGAAGGTGTCGGTATCGAATTCAACATTTTCAGAGATACCATCGTAGTATTGGCGCCACTTTCAGGAGGGCCTTCAGAAAAAGTAGGTTTACTGGCCGGAGATAAGATCGTAACCGTAGATGGAGAAACCGTCGCTGGAATTGGGATCAATAACAGGGGCGTGATTGATCGACTCAGGGGCAAAAAGGGGACAGAAGTAGTTGTTGGTATCAAGCGCCAGCGAAATAAGGAATTGATGGAATTTACCATTGAAAGGGACAAAATCCCTCAATATTCCGTAGATGCAGGATACATGGTAGACGATGAAGTTGGTTATATAAAAGTGAACCGCTTTTCGGAAACGACCTATGATGAATTCAGGGAAAAACTGCAAACGCTGGTAGATAAGGGCATGAAAAAATTGATTGTCGACCTGCAGGGAAACCCGGGAGGATATATGGACAGAGCGGTAAATATTACTGATGAATTGATAGCTGACAACGCAATGATCGTGAGCCAAGAAGGCAAAGAACCGAGGGCCAATGCAGAATACAGAGCATACAGAAATGGCTTGTTTGAAAAAGGGCCACTGGTCGTGTTGATCAATGAAGGTAGTGCTTCGGGATCTGAGATTGTTGCCGGAGGTGTTCAGGATAATGATCGTGGGCTGATTGTTGGCAGAAGGTCTTTTGGCAAAGGTTTGGTACAGTCCATGTTTATGTTGAACGATGGCTCGGAATTGAGGCTTACCATAGCTCGGTATTATACTCCAAGTGGCAGGTCCATTCAAAAACCATACGACCACGGACTCACGGAATACCAAAGTGACTTTCATAACAGAGTGGAACATGGGGAATTATTTCATGCTGACAGCATTAAATTCAATGATTCTTTAAAGTATCAAACTGTTAAAGGCCGTACCGTTTATGGTGGTGGGGGCATTATGCCTGACTACTTTATTCCTTTGGATACGAGCTGGGATTCGCGATATTATGTCAAACTTAGGAATAGCAATGTGGTTCGTGAATTCTCTTTAAACTATTTTCAGAAAAATGAGAAACAGTTGAAAGGCATGGAATATGAGCGCTTTTTGAAAGAGTTTGAAGTAGATGATAAAATGACAAAAGATTTGATCTCCTTAGGTAAAAAGTTAGGAGTGGAATATGATCAGGCAGGCTATGAGCGATCTGAGAAACTAATAAAAACCCTCGTAAAGGCATCTATAGCGCGCAATGCTTGGGGTCGGGAAAGCTACTATCCGATCATCAATGATGTCAATGAAACTTTCCAGGCAGCCTTAAATTTGTTTGACGAAGCCGAAACACTGGCCGAAAAATAAAGAACTCAAGAAAATAATAAATCCCTCAGTGGTAGCATATGCTATGACTAAGGGATTTTTTTTGTGTCATTAATCGTGCCCTTTGGACATAAATGGATCATTCTTTATTTATGAAAAGCATCGAATTCCCATGGATTTTAGATGGTTTTTATATTGTTTAGCCGAGGATCTGCTAATATCTGCGCCAAGTAGGGTCATTAAAATTATTTTTTAACATAGACACCACGTCCAGAATACTGAGCGAGGCCTAATCGTTCAAATATTCCGCCGATAGTTGTAAAGTTACAAGGCCCTTGCTTTGCACATCCTGACACATTCAGATTAAACCATTTTCTAGTAAACTGCCCATTCTCTTCCAATTGTCTATAGGATGTTTCAAATTCTTCCATTGTAATATTCTTCTGATACGAATCTTCCTGTATTTTTCGATTCGGAATTGTATAAATTAGTGCTTGACTGCCCCTTCGTTCCTCCCATCCTTTAACTAAAAATTTTTTTGCCCCTGATGGCTTTGGAATTACATCTCCAGAATTGATTTCATCCCTTAT
>JAUHYU010000054.1 GCA_030426345.1 Bacteroidia bacterium | reverse complement strand
GCTGGCAGAATATACCCAAATATCCATAGACAATACTTTCAGGGAAAGCAAGTTTGTGGACGATGGGAAAAACCCATTACCTCCGTTGCCCGGCATTCGGGAAAGCCCGATCAAACATGTGGTTTATATTACCAAAGAAAATAGGACATACGATGAAGTATTTGGTCAGTTGAAAGGAGGCCGAGGCGACAGCACTTTGGCGCGGTATGGAGTGAACAATGAATATATGCTGCCAGATAGCCTACAGGCAGAATTCAAAAATTTAAGGATATCACCAAACCACCACAAGGCGGCAAAACAGTTTGCATATTCTGATAACTATTATTGCGATAGCGATGCCTCAGTTCATGGACACCATTGGCTGGTTGGCGTCATCCCCAACGAATGGGTCGAAACAAATGCTGCCACAAGCAAAACGGCTAAGATATTTTCAGATGCGCCGGGGCGCCGCTTTCCTAAGACAATTGGCAGTGTAGATCCAGAAGATTATGCTGAAATCGGCGGACTTTGGGAAGCGCTGGAAAGACATAATGTGAATTTTTATAATTTTGGACAAGCCAATGAAAGTGGTCATCAAAGGGAAGAATGGTATGATACAAATACGGGTGCCGCGCATGGGGTAATGGTGCCGATGCAAAAAGCCCTTTTTACCAGAACAAGCCATGATTATGCGGGATATAACATGAATATCCCAGATCAATACCGAATGGATCAATTCGAGCGAGAGTTTGCCGAGAAGTGGATTCATGGCGATGAGGAAATGCCTGGATTGGTCACGATGATGCTTCCTAACGACCATGGTGCACGCATCCGACCTGAAGATGGATATCCATACCCACAATCCTTTATGGTTGACAATGACCTTGCGGTTGGTCGTGTGCTGCATTATTTATCCAGAACCAAATACTGGAAAAATATGTTGGTGATCATTACCGAGGATGATCCGCAAGGAGGCGTAGATCATTTGGATGCCCATCGATCCATCTTAATGATGGCGGGACCTTATGTGAAAAAAGGATATGTGTCGAACACCCACGCCAACTTCGGGGCGATTCTCAAAACGATATACAATATTTTGAATGTCCGCTATGTTAATCAATACGATGTGACGGCTTCGTTGCTGCAAGATTTTTTTACAGACGAACCAGACTACTCACCATACACCATGGAGCGACATGATGAGCGAATGTACGATGCGGAGTTATCGATGAAAAAGTATAATAAAACCATCGACTGGAGCAAAATAGAGCAAGGCCCACCCATGGACAACGAAGACGACGCACGTGTAAACCACTATAAAAACAAGGAGGAGAATTGATGGGTTTTAGGAGCTTTTTGGCCAAAACTTGATCAGTATGGTAAACTTCGATCATCATTTGAAACTTTTTAAAATTCCTCAATTGGTTTTTTGGGATCATAGCTGAAAAAGCCCTCAAAATCCATGAATAAGTCAATGATGAAAATAAGCCATCCGGTCAACATCGTGCTGTGCTTTATGCCGTTATCTTGTATATCCACCCAATAAGCCTAAATTTGAATAGTGGATAACGCTCATAAGGGTGCTGTTATTCTTTAGTTACCTCCAATTATCAAAACGCAGAGTCAATCCAACTTATGAAGACTAATGAAATTAAATTGGAAGACAGTCCCGAATCAAAGAATGTAATATTTGTTGGTGATATTTCCTTCACGTTATGGTTGGAATTTGAGTATTGGACTGAAATTGAAGATACTACAAACGATTTCTTCAACATGAAGATTATCCTAAATGATGGCCGAAGTTATTCTCTTAATGTTTGGACATTTGAGTATTTGCGATCAGCTCAAAATGAAGATAAAACCGAAGGAGAGGATGGATTAGGAGAATACCTGATACCCCCAGATTTATTTGTCGGAAAATTGGATAGGCCTTTAATTGAAAAATGTGTAACTAATCTAATCAAGAATGATGAATTAAAAGAAGAATGGTTGGACAGTGAGGATGACGATATAATAGCTGATTTTGATCTTTTGGTTGAGATCGCCTATGATCTGTCTCAACAATTCGAAGGTGTTACAACAAAGGATAAACGAAAGGGATATGCAACTCATTTACTGGCTAAATCTGTTCATAGTTGTTTTGCGCTATTGAAATTCTTTGCAGAAAGTAAATTCAACAAATTTTCGGATCCTTTCATTGATTTTTCATCTGTAGCCTCACTAGCACGAAACTTAATAGAACTCACCAATATTCATTGGTACCTAACAGTTGATAACTGCACAACAGACGAACAGGAATTGAGACTCTCCGTGTTTGATTATCATGATAGTTTCTCGTTGAAATTTATAGCTGAAAGACTAAATTTCAACGAGACCGGCATAAATATTCTTAATAATCGTATTACATCGTTAAAAGACACAATAGAGAAAAATTCACATTTTCAATCGCTAAATAAGAATGTAAAAAAAATGATTCTTGATGGTAAAAGAAGCTCAGTTTTAACGCAATTCGAGATCACAGAAAAAAGGAACATAGACGTAGAAGAATTTAAAGGATACTATAAGCTGATGTCTGTGGAAACACACTCCTCCCCAACTTCTATAGGTCTACTTTCATTTACGAGATCTTATGATGAAGATTGGGAAATGTATTCAGCGTTTTCTTATTTACTGCTACATTATGCTGCTGCTTTTCTTGCTGACCTGATCAAAACTACAGGTGAAATGTGGAGTTTTAGATTTGCTAAGGAACAGTCAGAAGAAGTTGTAAAAGAATATTCTTCAAGACTATTTAAAGAACAGGAGGTAACAGGCGCTAAAAATCCATAGGCTAATGAGCTACTTGCAAAGAGCATTTGAATCAGATATTTTTATGACATGAACATTTGGTCAGCCTACGGATTTTAGCTGGTCGTTAGTGGCAAGTAGAATTAACATCCTACAATAGAATGACAAAGCCAATAAATGAAATATTACCTAAAGAAATTGATCGCGGATTGGATGAATTATTATCCAACTTCTCTAAGCTTAGTGATAAATTTGAACATGAGTACAATTTGTAAAATATGGCGGTTTGATAGGTTTGTATTTCAATATATAAAACACCTCATATTCAATACGTTATCGCACACTAAATAAACAAATAGAAAATATCCACTACTCTTCCCCCAACGTATTCCTCAAAATAAAATTTACAATCGGAGTTGGGTCTTTGAGGCTGTGGGGATGGTGGCCTACTCCATCTTTTAATATTATCTCGATATTCCCTCCTGCTGCTTTAAAATTCTTTTCTAAAAGGGCAGTGTTTTCTGCATAAGGAACGACCTTGTCCGCGGCACCGCAAACATGGAAAACAGGAATCTTTGCCTCTGCTACTTTGATACAAGTATTGATAGGAATCCCCTTAAAATCCATGACCGTGTTCTCATCCAAATTATATTTCTCCAGGCAAGCCTTCCAGTCCGATGGACTTCCCTTGCCGTTGTATAATCCTCCCGGCCAACTTTTGATATCGCACACCGGAGCGTCTGCATAGATACACGCTACCTTGTCTGTATTTTGTGCGGCCCAGTTGTAAATGATCAAGCCGCCCCTGCTCATTCCCTCCAATGCTACTTTTGGATTTAGCTGATACGTGTCGGTCATGTAAGCGTAAAAATCGTTCCAGATTTGCACAGCTTCTTGATTGCCAAACAAGCCTCCAACATCCACATAAGCCACATGAAATCCCTTTTCTAACAATGCCTTGTCTGTTTGGGGTTCGTGTCCCCAAAACCTGGCCCGCCAAATCCATGTTCTTTGCGCATTGCTGTTTTTAGGAAAGACTACTTTCGCCGCATGGCCCTGAAAGGTGAATTCCCTCATTGAGTATTCTGAGAAGATACCGTCTGCACTTTTAGAAAAAGCATTTGAAAATAACATTATAAATAGAATCAGAAGAAAAGTTGGGGGATGAATTATGTTAAGTTTTTTCATGGATTTTAGTGGCTTTGCATGGCAAGATAAGCAATGATGGTTGAATGCCTCCTTGATTATAAAAGAAAAAGTTATGAATTTCCATGGGATTTGAACCCTTTTTCAGGCTTGTTCAGTTACATGGGATTGATTCATGCAAAATGGAGATCATGCAAAACCTTTGTAAATCCATGCAATCGAAATGTTAGGGAATTTTAATAAAAGGTTAGTCTTGATTTTTCCTTTTGTTAACTTCACGGTTTTCCGGGATCAACCAAATTTTGAAGAATGAAAGTAACCTTTAAAATCAACTACCATACCGAGTGGGGACAAAACATGTATGTGTGCGGTTCTTGCGATGCCTTAGGTAGGAACAATACCACCGATGCTTATCCGATGAATTATACCGAAAACGGTAATTGGGAGGTAGAAGTGGAATTGAAAAACACGAAAGAATTTGCATATTTCTACGTGATAAAAAACGGTTCGGAAGACAATATATTCCAAGAATTTGGAAAGGATCGAGAAGTAGAAGTTCCCAAAAATATTGATGCTCTGTTGATAGAAGATGCGTGGAAATCGCATCGTGATGAAGAAAATGCACTGTTTTCGCAGGCCTTTGCAGGAAATTTATTCAAGCGCACGAATGCCAAAAAAGCTAGCTCTGTAAAAAATGCGAATTGCAGATTGCAACTAATCGCACCTCGTATCGGACAAAACCAGTCATTTTGCATTTTGGGAAGTTGTGCTGCTTTGGGAAATTGGAACCCGGACAAGGCAGTTGTGATGAAAGGCACCAAATATCCATGCTGGCAGGCAGATATTTCACTTTCTGAGGGGGTGCAGGGTTTTGAATATAAATATGGTATTTATGACCATGACAAGAAGGAACTTGTAGCTTGGGAATATGGGGAGAATAGGCATTTTTTCCATGGAAAGGAAGATTTTTCGATTAAGACAGATTTGAATTTTCGCAATCCCGATGGTCACTGGAAAGCTGCTGGAGTAGCTTTCCCCGTGTTTTCACTGAGGTCAGAAAGTAGTTATGGTGTTGGTGAATTTATGGATCTCAAATTATTGATCGATTGGGCGGTGAAGACAGGATTGAAAATCGTTCAAATCCTCCCGATCAATGACACCATTGCTACCCACACCTGGACGGATTCTTATCCTTATGCCGCAATTTCGGTGTTTGCTTTGCACCCGATGTACCTCAATTTGCAAAAAATGGGCGCACTGAAAAGTGCCAAAGAAATGCAGAAAATTAGCAAAGGCGGACAGGCCTTGAATGAACTGCAGCAGATCGACTATGAAGCGGTGATGCAATTGAAATCGCCATTTTTTAAAAAGGCATATGACGAGCAAAAAAAAGATTTTCTAAAAGATCAGGGATTCAAGGATTTCTTTGAAAATAATAAATCCTGGCTGGTGCCTTATGCTGCTTTTTCACGTTTGAGGGATTTATACAAAACCCCTGATTTTACGCAATGGGGTGAATTTTCCGACTACAACAAGACAAAAATTGAAGCTCTGGCAGATCCCAAAAGCATGGATTTTGATGACTTTGCAGTGCATTATTTCATTCAATACCACTTGCACTTGCAGCTACAGGAAGTTGCGGATTATGCAAGAGAAAAAGGAGTGGTCTTGAAGGGAGATATTCCGATCGGGATTTATAGAAATTCTGTGGATGCCTGGACGAATCCGAAGCTCTACAACATGGATAAACAAGCCGGTGCACCACCGGATGCTTATGCAGTGGCGGGCCAAAACTGGGGATTTCCAACCTACAACTGGGAAGAAATGGCCAAAGATGGTTTTACTTGGTGGCGACAGCGGCTATCGGCCATGGCGACATATTTCGATGCCTATCGCATCGATCATATCCTTGGATTTTTCAGAATTTGGGAAATACCGAGAGATTCCGTTGAGGGACTTATGGGGCAATTTAATCCTGCCATTCCGATGTTCAAATATGAACTAGATGCGTTTGGATTGTATTTCGACCATGACAGATATTGTCGTCCGTATATTCGGGAATACATGCTCTCAGAGCTTTTTGGGGATGATGCGGCAGAGGTAAAAGATTCGTATCTCCATAAGGGAGAAGGGGATTTTTACTATCTGAAAGATGAATTTGATACCCAACGAAAAGTGGAAGATCATCTTGATAATGAATTGAAAAAAGGTGAAAATGCCTCTAAAATCCATAAAATCAAGCATGGTTTGTTTACACTGCTTGGCAATGTACTGCTTTTTGAAGATGCCAAAAACCATGGGTATCATCCCAAAATCGGATTGCATTCTACCTATTCCTTCAGAGAATTGGACGAAAATGCCAAACATGCTTTGGACAAAATATACATTCATTATTATTATGAGCGGCAGGAAGGATTTTGGAAGGAAAAGGCCATGGTGAAACTTCCGGCGATCATTAATGCCACGGATATGCTGGTTTGTGGAGAAGACCTCGGTATGGTGCCGGCCTGTGTGCCTGGGGTAATGGATGAGCTTGGCTTGCTCAATCTGGAGATACAAAGGATGCCAAAAAGATCAGGAAGTGAATTTGGCAATCCTGCCCACAGCGACTACCTCAGCGTGGTGAGCCCTTCGTGCCATGACATGTCCACCATCCGTGGGTGGTGGGAAGAAGACCGCGAACAAACACAGCGATTCTACAATACCGCATTGAGACATGAAGGTGATGCCCCACAATTTTGTGAACCGTGGATTTGCAAGGAAATGATCCAACAACATTTAGATGCCAGAGCTATGTGGGCGATTTTCCCTATCCAAGATTTGGTGGCGATGGATGCAGAAATGCGACTGGAAGACCCGAACGCCGAGCGCATCAATGTACCTGCGAATCCAAAGCATTATTGGCGATATAGGTTTCACCTAACCATGGAAGAGATGCTTCAAGCTGATGATTTTAGCAATATGCTGCATGGATTGGTGGAGCTTTCTGGAAGGGATGGAGAGGATTAATGTAATTTCTATTTTTTAAATATTTGTAATATCAAAAGGGTAAAAGAGATCAAGCAATGATAAAGGAAAAATTAACAAAGTCCATCAAAAGATTTTGGCTAACGAATAGACTTTTATTGATTGTTGTGGCCATACTGGTTATTATTGCTTCATCGGTTGATTTCTTTTTCAGAAGCCAACCTCAAGTATATACCATAGGAAAATTAATTGATACTGAAGCCCCTGTTAGAGGAGATGTCGTATTGGTATATACTTACAATTTTAACAATCAAGATATTGAAGGAAGGCAAGGACGCAGTAATTTGAAATATCAATTGGGCAATAAATACTTTGTCAGTATTCCTGAAGGCTATCCATCTCAAGGATTATTAATGTTGGATAAACCAGTTCCCGATTCAATAAAATCAGCACCAGAGGAAGGTTGGAAGAAATTGCCGGTTAAATTTGATTAATGAGAAATTTCCTCTTTTACAATTGTAAATCCTAATCATAGGTTATATAATCTGCAAAAAGAGTAGTTTGTAATTGCAACTCCTGAAGTGCTGAAAGCCAGGAAAAAAGCATCCAGAATCCATGGAAAACCAAATCCATAAAAATCCGTCATCCCGTAACTTGTTTCGGAGTCAGTTGGCTGTTTACAATGATTTGGAGCAGGCGAGAGGTTGCTTCGTTCATCCAATAAGTCAATCAACTGAGACTGAACTTTTATTTCTTAAAATGTTTTTATGAAATATTTTTTTGTCATCTTGAAAGTGGATACAATTATTGGCTTTATGATTGCCCACCAACCAGGATTAATCCTGAATTCTTATTTTAGAAACAATCTGGATGCCGGGCAATGAGGAAACACACTCAATTTCAAAACTTAACCAACCCACTAATATGAAATTTAAGACTCCCATTTTACTTGTAGTAGCACTATTTTCTTTTTTGGTTACGAATGCCCAAGATTATGACCTTCAGGTGATTACAGAAGTTGACCTGGGGCACAAGCTGGGGCAGTTTCGTGCTGTCCCGATTTCGTTGGGTGAAAATCGACCAAAGGCCATTGCTGCTATGTATTCGGAGGATGCGGAAATCGATCCTTTTATTGGTATGTTCTTTTTTCCAAAGCACACTTTAAAAGTGAAGGTGTTTGATGTAAATGGAAAAACAATTTGGACACGTGACCTTGGAGAAGGCGTGGTTCCCGGTGTTTGGTTCAGTCCTATTTTTGCCTTTGATCTCGATCAGGATGGAAAAGATGAAATTTGGATCATCAACAACAAAGATCCGGAACATCCCATGGATTATCGGGAATATGTGTTGGAAAAACTAGACCCTGAGACAGGTAAAACAGTAGGTCAGTGGCCCTGGCCACAACCGGCCCAACCTCAAAACATGTCGCATACCTATCGACATTTTATTATGGGGGCTTATGTCAAGGATGAGCCGGTGCTAATAACTGCCCAAGGGACTTACAATGCAATGGCCATTCAGGGGTGGAATGCTGACCTAAGTCAGCGATGGGAGCACAAGATACCTGCAGGTACAAAGGGCTGCATTGGTAGCCACGTTTCGCCGATTGTAGATATCAATAAGGATGGAACGGATGACCTACTTTGGGGAGAGCGTTGTATCGAATTGGACAAGGGGACACAATTGTTTTGTGCAGATGAAGATGTATGGGAAGGGCATTCAGATATCATTCAGCCAGTTTTGGATCGAAAAGCCAATAATTGGTATTTTTTTAGTTGTAGGGAAACACACAGGGATATTTCTCCAAGAGTGGTATTTTATGATAGTAAAGGCAAAAGGATATGGGGCGACCTGGAGGAGGGCCATATCGATACCGGATGGGCAGCACGAATAGGCGAAGGTGGCGATCCTGTGGTATTGGGGGTGAAGGTAGGAGAGAAGGTGCGGACGGCTGAAGGAGAGCGAAGAACAGGTGTGGTAGAAAATACCTACGATGCCCTTTCCGGGAAAAAGATTGAATTGGGATTTAAGGTATATACAACCATTCCTGTCGATATCAATGGGGATGGAATCCATGAATTGGTCAAAGGGTATTTCGAAGGCGATGGCAGTGTGATTGATCGTGAAGGTAACTTGATCGGAAATATCGGCGGACATTCAGCCATGGCTTCAAAATTTACGGACTTGCCGGGAGAGCAAATATTGAGCTATTCCAAAGATGGAAAAATAAAGATATGGGCAGATAAAAATGCCAAAGACAACAAAGAAGCACTGAAAAGATATAGCCATCCATTTTATAAAGTCAATCAAAAACAAACCGGGAATGGATACAACCTTTTTACGCTTGGCGGAATTTGATTTACTCCGGAATAGAGATGATGTCAATAAGGCCTAATCATTTTAAACCTACCAATATGAGACTCTTAAACTTATTATTTATTTGCGCACTTGCTATTCCTGGTAAGGCACAGAATGTCTAAATTGTCGAAATAGATTTAGAGTTAAATTTTGTATAGGACGGCTATTAAGGGATTAATAATCTGCTAATTATCTATTTTAGCTTTGAGTGCTTCTAACTAAATCGCAAATCCCTAAGAACTCAAAGCTAAAAAAAAAGCCCCTAAAATCCATGAAATTGCCTATCTGCCCCTTACTATTCGACATTTGCAATGTCGAGCGGATATCATGGGATTTGCAATCCATCAAAACTCCAACTATAGCTTCAGGACTTGGATTGCAAATCGCGAAGAACTGATTGGCTTAACATAACCATAGAAGCGGCAAAAAAGCCCCTAAAATCCATGACTACATACAAAAGCTTATTATATCATTATAAAATACACTAAAATACGTTACTTTGTAAAAAAGAGATTTGTTATGGAAAGTTTAGCAGAAATTAAATCAGGTTTACATCATTACATTGCTGAAACCGACGATGTAAAGATATTATCTAAGTTGAAAAAATTTGTTTCTGAGCTATTGGATAATGAGGATAAAATAGTAGCCTTCACATCAGATGGAAGAGCTTTGACTCGATCCGCTTATAAAGCAGATATTGATCAGGCAATCAAACAAGCAGAAAGTGGAAATGTTGTTTCAATTGAAGACATGAGAAAAAATCTGTGAATAAGAAAGTAGAATGGACGATAATGGCCAAAGCCTCTTTGGATCATTATTGTTCCATTATCAAAAAAGATTCCCCCTCTAATGCGGAAAAGGTAAGAAAGGAAATAGTGCTAACATCTAAAGCATTGTCAAAAAATCCGTATCTATATCAGCTTGATGAATACTACCCTGATAATCCCGGAAATATCAGAAGGTTCTTCAAATGGAGTTACCGGATCGTATATCAAATTCAAGAATCAAAAATTGTTGTCTTGGAAGTTTATCATATGAGCACAGCTACAGATTAGAAAGTAGCAGATTTTATTCCTTCGTGATGATAAATCATTAATAACTCAAAGCCAAAAAAAAGCCCCTAAAATCCATGAAATCGCCTATCTGCCGCCCATCATCTTTTTGAGATCGGCTTCCGTAATATCGTTGTATCCGTCAGATTTGGAAAACGATCCGTCAGGGACTGATTGTTTGGTGACGCTTTCCGCGATCATTTCCATGGATATGCCTTGCTGGGTCATGCTGTATTGCAGGGGAAATCCTTTCAGTCCGGCAAATTCCTTTTGGGCTTTATTGCTGATTTTTTCTGTATAAAAGATCGTCATGGCGACCGTGCCACTTTCATCTTTCATCACCGCTTTTTTGCATGGATACCCCGCGATCGTTTTTGTTTCGTCCAGATATTCAATGTTTGGGGCAGATTCGATACTGTTTTTAAACTCTTCGGTAGATACGTTCATGCGCATTTTTTGTCCGGCCATTTCCATTTCTATAAAACCGATTTTATTGTCCATGTCGCTCACGATGACGTTTTTGCCCATCATCTGATCCTGCTCTATCCGGGATTTGTTGCCTTTTATAAGTATGGCGAGTTCCTTTGGTAGCATAGATTCAAAGCTTTTCATTTGTTCAGGGATGTCGGTATAAGCGATTTTATAGACGATTTTACCTTCGAAATTTTCCTGAGCAAACAAATATGAATTGCAGGAAATGGCCAATAGAACGAGAACAAAATAGGATTTTATGTTGGTGGAAATTTTCATGAGATGGTGGTTAAATAGATAAAGTTTATTGATGTTTAAGTGCTTCCGGTATTACAGGTAATTCATGGGTTTGGGAAGGCTTTTTTGTGAATAATTTATTAAAAGGCGGATAGGTCCGTTGGGTTCAGATACATTTCTTTTTTCCGCTCGGCCTGAATGTCAGAAATTGGGGTCATATTATCTGGGATAAATTTGCCTTCGATCCTTGCGGGTTCGGCGACAATCTGGCCCGTGATCAGCTCTACAGCTTTCGAGAGCATGTCTTCCGCCAGCGTTCCCAAAGGTGCATTAAAGTCATCTTCAATCAAATAATCAGGTGTAAATCCATTGGCATAATCCGTCACGCCGTCGGCATTGGCATTTTTAAAAACGATGGGCTGCATGGCCCAGTTTCCGCCTTTTTTTTCATCGTGAATGGTAACAGAACCCACGTATTTTCCAGAAGAATTTTCACTTCCAATGACCACAACTTCCATGTATGGATCGAGGCTATTGATTACCGCTTCGCTGGCCGAGGCTGTGTTAGCAGTGATCAAAATATAAACGCGGTTCAGGTTTAAGTTGACTTCCTGGATGTTAAAATGGGAAACAAGATTTTCCGAGTTTGCTCCTTCCTCTTGTAGGAAATGATCAGCATATTTTTTATTCCACTGCAATCTTGAAAAAACAGATTTATTTTGTATGACTGAGCTTGGCGCAATCATGCTGGAAAGATTGATGGCAGAAGTGACTGCCCCACCGGGATTGTAGCGCAAATCCAGCACAAGGTCTGTGATGTTGTCGTTTTTGAATTTCTGCATCACGTTGACCAGAGAATCATCATATTTACTGATAAAGCGGTTGTAGGCAAGATAGCCAATTTTCTTTCCCTCAAATTCTATGGTTTTGCTCAAATGGATCGGGTTTTCGGTAATGACTCTGGAGGTCAGGGACTTGTCAGTCCCAGGGATCACATTTTCATCAACATCGAAGGTGCCAAAGGACAATGTGTAGCTATCTTGCCCATAGAGCAGATGTTCAAAGTTGGATTTATTGAGTATAGTTCCATTTACTTTATAAAATAAATCACCTCTTTTTATGCCCACATCACTTGCCGGAGAACCTGGCACCACATACTTTACAATGCCAACGACTTGATCTGAATTGAACAATGCATACAGTTTATACTGATGCCCAAAATCCTTCTCAATTCCATTGAATCCATCAATGAGCCCTTGATAATCATCCGTGATGTATGACCATCTGTCCGTTGGCAGGTACAATAATTTTTCAAAAAGTTGCTTGGAATCCGTTTCGGTTTTGAGGTCAATATTTTGTGGGATTAAATCCTCCCACAGATAAACGTCATTCATTTCTTCCCAAATGAACTCATTGATCTTTAAATATTGCTGATCGGGGGAGACGTCATCATCATTGCATGATGCGAATAACAGCACGGATAAAACAGGGATGAAGAATAACGAAATTCGCCTATAAACCATGGATTTTAAACCCTTTATAAAATGAAAACTCACTGTTTTGTGATGGTAATAGAAACGCAAAGGTAGCGTGAAAAATTATAATTCTATGGAACATGCTCATATTCATATTGGCGGTTGAGGATGATTACGATGGAAATGATGAGGTATAATGTGCCTAAAATCCGTGATTTTGGTATTAGTAAGTTCTACTGCTACTGGCGTTTTCACTTGGAAAATCCTCAGGGATTCCGAAAGTCACATTTCCCGTAGCTGCCCATTCGCAGCCACGAACAAAAGTAGTCATAAAACCAACACAAGAGATGGATTGTTTGCTGTGTCCCATGGTGGTATGAAAAATATTTCCTTCACCATATTTCACGGTTAACATCACTGGTTCGTGCCTTTGGGTAATGGTGGAGTAAGCGGTGGCAAGTATTCCCAAACCTTTGGCCGGCCCACGCAATGACGCAAACAGTTCGTCTTCGGCGTGCATCCATTTTGGCGGAAGATCTTGTGTAATCTTGTGAAAGACTGGCAATGTTTCTACCGTATATTTATTTATTTCTCCAACCTGGCCACATGCACCGGGGGAATTGTCAAGAATGGTTTCGCCTTTATTATTAAGGTAAACATAAGATCCGGCATCAGATGTGCGGCTGCCCCAACCACCAAGCCCAATCATCAGGTTATACGCCTCCCATTCAGGGAAAGCATTGTCAGCGGCGTGTATCACCACCATGCCACCTCCTTCGGCCAAGTAATTTTCCAGATTACGCTGCGTTCGCGCCGGCCAAATGTCGCCGTCGTAAGTAGAAACGACAATGTCATATTTTTTAAACCTTGGATTGAATTTATCGAGGCTTTCGCCTTTTCTGGGTGATGTGGCAATATCTACCAAGAATAACCCCGCATCATCCAGTTGTTTCAACAGCACAGGCGACCATTCTCTCCAATTATCGTGGCTTTTACTTTGGCCATCTATCAACAGCACCTTGATTTTGGCATCCTTTTTTTTCTTCTTTGCTTCTGTAGGATAAAAGGAAAAAATAAAAAAAGCGGTCAATAAAAAAAGTAAGGGTTGGGTAATGAAGGTTTTGCTCATCCGTTAAAATTTTTGACGCTGACCAAAGTTATTAAAGAAAACCTTATTATAATAGCAATGCACTATTCTCTTTTTTCTGTTAAAAGCATTCGAAAATCCATGAAAACACTTTTTAGGTCGTTGATGGTTTTTATAGGGATTTTAGCCCTTAATCACTTCAACACATTCTCGCAAGAGTACCATCTTGGTGAAATCAATTTTAAAGCTACAGGTGATGAAGTTGCCCAACCATATTTTGTAAAGGGTATGTTGTTGTTACACAATTTTGAATATGAAGATGCTGCCAAAGAATTTGAAATGGCGCAGTTGCTCGATCCGAATTTTGTGATGGCATATTGGGGCGAGGCCATGTGTTACAATCAGCCAATTTGGTTTCAGCAGGATTTTGCCAAAGGAAAAGGCGCGTTGTTTAAGCTTGGTCTGAAAGCTTCGGAAAGGGAAGCCAAGGCGAAAACAGAGTTGGAAAAAGGATTTATTGCTGCCATAGAAATACTGTATGGGGAAGATAAGGATATAAAAACAAGGAATGAAAAGTATGAAATATCCATGGCTGAGTTGCATAAAGGATTTCCTACTGAGCAGGAAGTAGCAGCATTTTATGCACTGTCTGTTTTGGGAAATTGCTATACTGGTGAAGAAAAAGAAAAATATGCGTTGGCAGCTAAAGTATTGATGAAATTGAACGCTACCAATCCTGTTCACCCTGGAGCATTAAATTATATGATTCATTTATATGATGATCCTACCACTGCCTACAAAGGTAAGAAGGCTGCAGATAGCTATTTTACTTTGGCTACTGATTCTAAATATGCGCTTCATTTGCCTTCACATATTTATTTGGCTACCGGCGAATGGGACAAGGCCGTGAAAAGTGATGAAGCTGCATGGAAGCTTTCTGAGGCCTTAGTGAAGAAAAAGAAACTACCACTCGAAGACCGTGACTATCACTATCTCTGGTGGATGGAATACGGATACCTTCAGCAGGGGAAGTATGCCAAAGCTTTGGATATGATTACCAAATTGTACCACGACTCCAGATATAGTAAATCTGAGCGCATTCGATTTCACCTTGCCATGATGAGGGGACACTATTTGGTAGAAAGTGGTCAATGGCTTGGCGATGTGCCACGGATCGAGATTCCTACGATGGGTTTTAGCGTTAGCACTAAGAATATGTGCTTTTTTGTGGATGCCATGACGGCCATGGAAAAGGGGGACTTTCCGAAGGTCGATTGGTATCTCAACCAGATGACAGACCAACGAATGGTCGAACAAAACAAAAAGCAGGAATTCAACGATTTTAGAAATTGCAGTACAAATCCCATCGTGAGGGCGGAAGGTCTGGAACAGGAGCTTATCTTGGCAGAGGTGCTGGAATGGGAATTAAAGGCACTATTATCCATGAAAACAAATAAATTGGATGAGGCAGAAAAGCATATCCAAAAGGCCGTGGAGTTGGAAGATAAAATCCGATATGAACCAGGGCCACCTGTAGTCCTGAAACCTTCGCACGAGATTTATGGAGAGATTTTACTGGCAAAGGGAAATAATCAGGAGGCCATAAATCAGTTTGATCTTTCGCTAAAGCAAGCACCAAACAGAAGCCAATCATTGCTTGGAAAATACACAGCACTAAAAAATGCAGGAGAAACCCAAAAAGCCGCTCAAATCAAACCCATGCTAATGAAAAATTGGGAAGGAGCTGACGAGCAGGCTAAGGAATTGGTGAAATAGAATTTACCAGACATGCCCTTGTGGATGCGAAGAGAGGAAATGGGTTGTAAAAGCCTCTAAAATCCATGGATTATTAGGGCTTTTTTTGGTTGTTTGGCACGGAAATAACTTCAATGCTTGGTGGGGATAAACTTCTTTATGTTTTTCTCTCTGAATTCTTTGTAATATGCTAATTCCCATTTGACCTAGTATCCTAAATTAGTTCTTTGCATTGTTTCAAATGCAATATTGAAGGCGGAAACACCATCATTCCATGAGTCAAATTGTCCATTGTCATGTTTGACCATATTTAGAAATCTTCTACCTTGATGCAAATTTTCTGTATCTAATGACGATAGATTTCGATGTTTTTTTAAAGCCTCAATAACTAAATGTAATTTTTCATTGGCATTAGTTAGCTTATCATTCTTTGCATGAATTCTGAGACTTATTTCGAAAAGGGCAAGCTGTTGGAATAATTCATCAGTAACATCAAGGTCTGTCAGTATTCCATAATTCTGATAACACCTAAAAAGAAAGATTCTAAGAGATGGGGCTGCCTTTAAAAGGAGTTCAAATTCAATGTCATCCTCTAGCGGGGGTAAATGTCCAGATATGATTTCACCTTGGTCATACCTTGCAATGAAAGGCATAGGCCCGCCAATTAGTTTGATGAATTCTTGATAATCTCCATGCCTAATTGAATCAAATTCTTTCTTCAATTCCTGAGTTGATTTTCCACTTTTAAGCACTTTTAGCATATAGCCGACTGTCACACCGATAAGAAGTCGTTCCATAAGTTGTCGATTTTATAAATGGCAGCTAACATAAAATATACGGTAAGTGTATACTTCTGTTATATCAGTTCCATGGATTTAAGATAGTTTTTTTTCAATTCCATAAATAAACATACCGTAAAGTGCTTACTTTTCCAACCAGCACAGATCGCTATTTGGTTTAAGCTTATTATAGATTGGTTATGCCCTCAAAATCCATGTATTATGTGGGCTTTTGTCTGGTCTAATTTTGAATATTAGTATGAAGGTCATTCACCCCACGGAGATACTCGCTCGGAAAAAGCATCAAAAATCCATGAATCAATCATATCTTTTCCTACATTTGAATCTTATGAAGAATTGGAATAACATTATTAATCTCATTATATGGAAGACTGCTGAGCTATCAGAGTTGAGAGAGGAATAATGTTTTAAAGAATAAAAACAACTAAGCCTTCCTGACTCGATCAGGAAGGCTTTTTTTATGTGCAAAATGAGAAAGATGAAATTGTCTTACAAAGCTTGGGGTTCCTGGATAGGCATCGCTGGTATCGTGATGTTTTCTGCCAAGGCGGTAATGGTCAAACTCGGCTATCGCTACGATGTCGATGCGGTAACCTTGTTGTTACTGAGGATGCTTTTTGCCATGCCGGTCTATGCTTACATCGCTTTTCGTGAAACAAAAAAGGCAAAGGCCAATCCGATCACGAAAAAGGGTCTTTTTTCCATAGTGGGTTTGGGGTTTGTTGGGTATTACTTGGCGAGCTATTTCGACTTTTACGGATTACAGTTCATATCTGCCAGTTTGGAGCGTTTGATTCTTTTCGTATATCCTACGCTTGTTATTTTCATTACGGCCATCTATTTCAAGAAGAAGCCTTCCAAGATTCAATTGTATGCTATTTTGATCTCATACATAGGAATATTTATAGCCTTTGCAGATGATCTCAGTTTTCAGGGAGATAGGTTATGGATAGGGGTGACATCGATCTTTCTAAGCGCATTAACTTATGCGGCATATTTAGTAGGAAGTGGCGCCATGATCCCTAAGTTGGGCGCGGTGCGGTTCACGGCCTATGCCATGACAGTGTCTTGTTTTATGGTCATTATCCATTATTTGTTCATGAATGATTTGGAAGTTTTTAATCAGCCTTGGCAGGTGTACGCTATTGGTTTTGCAATGGCCATGGTATCTACGATCATACCGAGTTTTTTGATCTCTGAGGCAATCAAGAGATTGGGAGCTTCGACTTTTGCGATCTATGGAAGTATTGGCCCCATTTCTACGATTATACTTGCAATGGTTGTTTTGGGAGAAAAAATTGATGTTTTTCAAATATTTGGAACAATTGTCGTCATTTTTGGCGTAAGTGTCTTAAATATCAGAAAATAATGATTGTGTTTTCGTAAATATCAAGTATATTTAGTCCTATAATCAATAATTATTAAGCCTATGTGCTAATTATTACCTCTTAAATGGGGAATACCCAAAATTATGAATAGACAAAAAAAGGCCCAATCGGGCCTTTTTTTGTGAGTAAGTTTTTGACCTGTTTTTATTCAAAAGTGTTTTTTACATGTTCAACGAGTTTTTCGCACAGCGTGTGTACTTGTTGCGCCATTTCGTCATCATCTGTAGATCGCTTGATACTATCTCCCAACCCTGCAAGGCATTCGATATAAAACTTTTTCATTTCATCTATGGGCATATCCTTGGCCCATAGATCGATCCGCAGTGACTGTTTGGTTTGGTGGTCCCATAGGGCAATCGTTACAGCTTTAGTTTCGGACGGCTGTTCTCCTTGAGGGTTGTCTGACGCACTCCAGTTTATTTTGGTGGGAACATTTTCCTGATCCAGTTCTACATCAAATATAATTTTAGAATTATTCATATTGATTGAATGTTTTTTAGAATTTGTTGTACTGATTTTTTGTCCTGTTGAAGTTGTGCTTTCAAGTCACTAATATTTTGAAATTTAATTTCAGATCGTATTTTTTGGTAAAATATAATGGTGACACTTTCTCCATATATTTCCTGATCAAAATCAAAAATATGTACTTCAATTCTTTTTTGAGAGCCGCCAAAAGTTGGTCTATACCCAATGTTCAGCATGCCTTTGAAATGATTATTGCCTAAAATAATCGAAACGGCATAGATTCCTTCACCTGGAATTAATTTGTACTTAAAGTCGACTTCTATGTTCGCAGTAGGGAAATTCAAAGTTCTGCCAATCTTATCACCCTCTACTACTTTTCCCGTCAGTCTGAAATATCTGCCGAGGAAATTATTGGCCTTTTCAATATCTCCTTCTTGCAAAGCTCTTCTTATTTTTGTTGAGCTTACAGCATTGCTGTCAATCATTTGCTTTGAAATTTCTTCTACATCGAACCCATATTTGTGGCTGTTTTCGTTGAGTTCTTCAAATGAACCGGAGCGGTTTTTCCCAAATTTGTGATCATAGCCAATCACTAATTTTTTTGTCCCAATTTTATCAACAAGAATATCCTTAACAAATTCATCAGATGAAAGTGCTGAAAATTCCATGGTAAATGGGACAATCACTAAATGGTCAATATTTTGTTTACTCAATAACTCTGCCTTTTCTTCGATGGAAGTGAGCAAAGACAATTCCTGATCAGGGTAAAGTACTAGACGTGGATGTGGCCAAAAGGTCAATATTACAGATTCACCATTATGCTTACAGGCAATTTCGTTTAGGCGCTGAAGGATTTTTCGGTGCCCAATATGCACGCCGTCAAAGGTGCCGCTTGTAACTACCGCATAACTTAGCTTTTCAAATTTTCCTAGCCCGTTATGTATTTTCATTCGGTTTCCAAAAGCTTCATAAATCCATCAATTGATTGGGCGTCTTCTACTGTGAATTCTCCAATCCTTGTTCTTCTCAAGGCAGACAAGCTGGCGCCAACACCAAGTTCGCTACCAAAATCTCTTACCAGGCTTCTTACATAAAATCCTTTGGAACAAACAATTTTAAACTCAACCTCAGGGAGGTTTATTTTAGTGATTTCAAACAATTTCAATTCTACCTCTCTCGGGTCAATTTTGACATGTTCTCCTTTTCTAGCTTTTTTATAAAGCGGCTCTCCGTCTTTTTTTAGTGCGGAATAAATAGGTGGAATTTGCATAATTAAACCCTTGAATTTTTCAGCATTAGAAATGATATCCGATTCTTGGAGATGGTCAATTGGCGTTTCGCTATCAAAATCAGTTTCGAGATCAACAGAGGGCGTTGTTTTTCCCAAAACCATAGTGCCGGTATATTCCTTTTCTAATTCCATAAATTGATTTATCTGCTTGGTCATTTTTCCAATGCAGACGATCAAAAGGCCTGTGGCCAACGGGTCTAGGGTTCCGGCATGCCCTACTTTTTTTACCTTAACGAGGTTTCTGATTTTTTTTACTACGTCAAAAGAAGTCCAGCGTAATTCTTTATCAATTAGAAACATTTTCCCATCTTTCAATTCCTCAGGATTAATCATAGAAAAGAGATGATAATTGATGTGATTCCGACAGAAAAACAATAATAAGCAAAGTAAATTAGCTTGCCCTTTTTTACAATTTTGATCATCCAAGAGCAAGCTAGGAGTCCAGATAAAAAGGCCGCTAAAAATCCAATAATAAGTACAGAAGAATCCATGCCGCTTGATAAGGTTGGTTCTTCAACATAATCCTTTACCTTAAGCAAAGTCGCTCCAATAATGGGCAGCAATACCATGATAAAAGAAAACTGAGTTGCTTTTTCTTTGTCAATACCAAGAATCAATGCTGTAGAAATGGTGGATCCGGAACGGGATATTCCTGGTAGGATCGCAATAGCTTGAGCTAATCCAATGAGAATGGAGTGCCCGTAGGACACATCTTTTGTGGTATTTTTAGCATAATATGTAAATGTCAACAAGCACCCTGTTACGATTAGCATGGCTCCTACAAAAACAACATTTCCGGTAAATAGTGCTTCGATCTTTTCCTCAAAAAGCACACCTACAATGCCAACAGGAATCATGGAAATTAGAATTTTTAAGGTATAGTGTAGAGACTCGTTATTTTTGAAATCTAATAGTCCTTTAAAAATATCTAGTATTTTATTTCGAAAAATAATTATCGTGCTCAACGCCGTAGCGCAGTGGACGATGATTGAAAACAACAAATTATCACTGGTATGAATATTTAAGATGGCCTTGCCAAGTTCGATGTGCCCCGAGCTACTGACAGGCAAAAACTCAGTTAATCCTTGTATTATGCCAAGAATTAAAGCTTCTATTATGCTCATGAACTATTTTTTGCTTTTATGAAATATTGCGAAAAATTCAACTATAAATCCTGTCATTACTACAATTGGCCCGAGGGTTATTCCAAGAAAGCCAAATCCATAATCTTCTTTGTCCAAGGTCATAATAAAAAAACCAATTGCTAATACGCCAATGCCAACTAGCATCATGATATAATTGGATCTGCTAAAGGCTAGTTTTTCTTTGTTGCTCATATTTAATATAATTCGTCTAATGACATTTTTAGATATTTTTTCACTGCGTTGTAGGTGCTTATCATTCCGATAACAATTCCTAAAACTATGATAAAAGAAAATAACAAAAGTAATTCCTGATTTGATTGCAGATCTTTTAGCTCTTCAATGGTTTTGTTTGCATATTGGAGCAATCCTATCAAAAGCCCAGTGGCAATTATTCCTGATAGCATCCCTTGAATACTAGCTTTTTTTACAAATGGAGCAATAATAAATCCTGACTTTGCACCAACCAACTGCATACTTCTGATCAAAAATCGTTGGGAAAACATCGCAAGTTTTATTGTGTTGTTTATTAAAATGACAATTGTGATTAGCAAGATGATCGTGAATCCCGCTAAGACAAGACTAATTTTGGTGATATTTCTATTTATGGATTTTACAAGGCTTTGTACATAAACTACTTCGAAAACAGAACTAACCCTGGTGAGTTCATCTTTTATTTTTTGAAGGCTGTCTTCTTGCTGGTAAGGTGGAGATATTTTAATCGTATAGGCATCCCTTAGTGGATTATCACCCAAAAATTTGATAAAATCTTCTCCGGTATTTTCAATAAATAGTTTTGCGGCATCTTCTTTGGAAATAAACTCAATAGAAGAATTTTCTCCTTCTTTTGCCACATATGGCTTTTGGGTAAGCAGCTTGTTGATTCGAATTTTATCACTTTCAGTAACGAATTTATCTAGATAAATTTGAATTGTGACATTGTCGCGAATGACATCCTTAAGTTTGTTTGAGTGTAAAATAAGCAATCCAAATAGACCTATCACAAAAAGAGCGAGCGTAATACTAAACACCATACTGGTATATGGGAAGCTTCCTAACTTTTTTTTCTTTTTGAAATTCAACAGCTTTTTATTATTAATTATTTGCGCAAAACTAATAATAAAAAAAGATATGCCTTTTAAATCAATGGGAAATTAACAAGTCCCATTCAATGGGACTTGTTAATTTTGAAAGGAATTGTTAACGCTTATTTGATTGAATTATGCTTAATTCGTTTAAAAGGCTGTCATTTTCTATTTTAATAAGTGGTGCAGGCTTTTCTTGCCCTGAATTTAACTTATAAAAGTTGTTATTATAATAGAGGAAGTAAGACTTGTCTTTGGCTGAATTTAATTCAAGAATTTCATAAGGCATATCATTAAAGTTGCCTAGCAGGAACAGTTTGTTTTCATAAAATTTATAATGAAACTTGTTTTTTCTGTCTTCGACTGTTGAAATTTCTACTGCACTCTCAATGTTTTCCTTTATGACATCAAGATTGTTATTTGGATTGTCATTACTTATATCCCCAGCCCCAATATCTTCGTTGTCAAATGTTTCTACAATATTTGGTTGGATTACATTAGGCTCAACGATCTTTGGTTGCTCAACAATAGGTTCTTCCGGCTTGATTTTAGTATTTTTTGCTAAAACAGATGATGCATTTTTTTTCTGAGTTACAAGATTTGATTTTTCTTTTTTCTCTTTTGCCGGCGTTATTGTTTTTGGCATGTCAGGAATGGTATTGTCTTCCCTAACAGATAGTTGATTTTGGGTAATTTCAATTGGTGATAATTGGATATTGTCTTTTTCTCCGGACATGAAATAAATACCAATCCCCAGACCAACAACACCAGCTGTTGCAATAGCTTTGAAGCCTATTGTTTGGTATATTGGTGTAGGAATAGGAATATTCGTAAGCCTGTTTTTCAATTCGAGCCTTCGGGTTTCCTTGATTCCATTTATTAAATCATTCTGAAGATTGTATTCTTCTCTTAGTTCAGGGTCATGAAGTAGTTTGTTTTCAAAACTTAATCGATCTATATCCGACAACTCATTGTCGATATATCGGCTTACAAACTCTTCGCTGGATAGGTTATTATTCATAGCTTACTAATCTAAAAAGTCGCTTTTTGAATATTTTGATTTAACTAGTTGATATAATTTTTGCTTGCACTTGTACTTTTTTGTTTTGGCTGTATCTGTATTGGCATAGCCTAACTTTTCTGCTATATCTACCATTGATAATCCGTCAAAGTAGTGATATGACAATATCTTTCTACAGGTTTCTCCCATTCCATTGATGCAGTCATGAATTATTTTTGATTTTTCCTCCTGTTCGTGGTTGGAATACTCTGCACCATCCTTTTGATCGTGCACCAATCTACTCTTCCTTTCAAGTTCTTTTCTCCATAAATTTAAACATATACTGTATAGAAATGTACTAATCTTTGATGTTAGAACTAAATTTCCACTGGCTGCCTTTTGCCAAAATACCACTAGAGCATCTTGATAGACATCCTTGGCTTCATGTTCAGTGCCATTATTCTTGATGACCATGTTAGTCATCATCCGATAATACTTTTTATACAAATAGTCAAGGGCACTTTCATCGCCTTTGGAAATTTTATCTAAAACTTCGTTATCCTTCATTTGACCCTCGGGGGTTTATACAAAAAAAATAATAATGGTAACCACAATCATTATTAAAGTATAAAATTAATATCTAATACAATAATTAACTTTGTAACAATTGATTTTTTTGGCCCACGTAATGTATTCTTATAGACACAATGATTTAATCTCGCTTTTTTGAGAGAGAGTTTATGGATTTTAATTGGTTTTTTAACGTCAACTTTTCCCTTCTGATTTAAAATAAAAAAATGAGGTACAACAAGAAGCTCAAAAGAATTTGGTGTATTTAGGAAATATTTAGTTCTTTCAATTTATATTTAACTTATCATAAGGGAAGCATTGCATTGACCTGTCATTCAGGGTTTCAAGATTTTTTCACATAAATAAGATTAGAATGAAACTTAAAGGTTTAGTTTTATTATTTTTTATTCTCGGTTGTTTTCTATCTCGTGATCTTTTTGCTCAAGCCAACCCGGATGCCATTCTTGGCATATGGTACAATGAAGAAAAGGATGCCAAGATCAAGGTTTATAAAGAGAATGGAGAGTTCTTTGGGAAGATAGTCTGGCACAAAACCGGAGAAGGCATCTCTGCCTACGATGAAAACAATCCTGAGCCGGATTTGCGGAAAAGAAAAAAAGTAGGATTGGTTATTTTGACTGATTTTGAGTTTGACGATGGTCAGTGGGATGATGGTGAAATATACGATCCGAAAAGTGGTAAAACATATAGTTGCGTGATCAAATTGCAAAAGGATGGTAGCATTCATGTTCGTGGGTATATTGGAATTTCTCTTCTGGGCAGAACAACTCAATGGACCAAAGCAGAATAAAATCATGGATTTTTGATGCTTTTTGACCCCTTATATGTTATAAAGGGTATAGGTTTCTCTTGACTTTAAAGTTTAAACGAATTTGAAATTTGTTTAATTGGTGTTATTTTCATTGAAATGATGAGAATAAATATCTCCATATCAATCCTAATCACCTTAATTCCGATAGTAGTTCATTCCCAAACAATTCCTTCAGATATGGGAGCAAGGGCTAAAGGCCTTGGAAATAGCAGTACAACTTTATATGATGGTTGGTCGATTTTTAATAATGTCGGTGGAATTTCGGGTGTGGAGAATGGTACGGCATTTTTTGGCTTCGATAAATATGCTGCTGTAGAGGGGTTTGATAAGATTGCTGCAGGAGTCATACACCCATTTTCTTTTGGCAATGTGGGCGTTTCTGTGTATCGTTTTGGAGATGAATCATTTAATGAGCAAATAACCTCTGCGGCTTTTGGGAATCAAATGGGCTTTGTGCGTCTTGGCTTTAAAGCCAGTTATTACCAAATGAGTATTGACGAATTTGGTAAGACCGGATGTGTATATTTCGACCTTGGTGGGATTGTGGAACTGATTCCGAAACTTTCTTTTGGCACTTATATATCGAATTTCACAGTTTCCAAATTAAATAATGTAGAACGTTCTAAGCTGCCGGTTGTAATGAAAGTAGGACTAGCCTACACTCCTGTGGAGCAACTTAGATGGAATATTGATTTGGTAAAAGATGTGGATTATGATGCAGCGTTGAAAACCGGAATTGAGTATGTGTTTTTAGAAAAATTTGCATTAAGGACAGGGCTAAACACAGGGCCATTCAAAAGTTATTTTGGTGCAGGCCTATATTTGAAAAGGTTTCAAATAGATTATGCGGTGGGTACAAACCAACCGCTCGGCACTTCGCATCAATTGTCAGTATCGTACCATTACCAAAAAGGTGATGAAAAATAGCACGTTTTTTTTGTTTGTCTTTTTGATTCTGGGGTACGATAGTTGGGCGCAGCATGAAGTTACGGAAAAACTTGACTTTGAGCGGATAATCGAAAAACTACTACCAC
The DNA here is from genome assembly GCA_030426345.1 of Bacteroidia bacterium. Lineage (GTDB taxonomy): Bacteria > Bacteroidota > Bacteroidia > Cytophagales > Cyclobacteriaceae > JAAUQL01. The sequence goes on along the minus strand of JAUHYU010000054.1, from coordinate 11,395 downwards.
AACAGGAAGTAGAAGTGGATTATAACGATCTCTACGATAGGCTTTTTACCCTTTATTCCAATCCTTTGGATTTGAATAAGGCGGATCGAACTGATTTCCAATCCTTATTTTTCTTGTCTGAAAAGCAGATTTCTGGCATTTTAGATCATCGTGAAGAATATGGGAATTTCTTGTCTTACTTTGAGTTGCTGTCTATTGACGGATTTAATGAAGAGGTTGTAGCCCAGTTGACTCCCTTTGTCACCATTGATCTTAGTCCAAGATTGCCATTCAAGACGAGTATAAATCATCCTGAAAACCATGAATTATTTATTAGATATCAGACCATTTTAGAGCCAAAAAAAGGATACTCGCCACCGGATACTACCAATTCCGGAGAGCTAACTTCCCGATATTCCGGAGGGCCAAGTAGACTTTATGCCCGCTATCTTTATTCCAAAAAGGGGTACTATAGTTTTGGTTTTACCACAGAAAAAGACCCTGGGGAATCGATAACTTGGAATCCGGATTCAAAAAGGTACGGCATGGATTATTACTCCTTTCATGCAATGATTGAAAATGTATCACTGCTAAAGAGGATTATAGTTGGGGATTTTAGCATGGACTATGGGCAGGGGTTAGTATTTGGCTCTGGTATTCGCATTGGAAAGGGAATGGAGCCTATCACAACTGTTCGCCGAAATAATCTAGGACTCAGGCCATATCGATCTGTGTATGAAAATAAGGACTTCAGTGGAGTGGCAGTTTCTGCTAAAGCTAAGTATTTCGAGATGAATGTATTTTACTCTGGAGTAAAAAGAGACGCGGTCTTGCGCAGAGATACAATTGACGAAAGCGATAATTATATCTCATATCTACAAACGATCGGGCTGCATAGAACAATTTCGGAAATTGATGCAAAACACACTACAGATGATCGTTCCTTTGGAGGTAATGTGAATTTTAAAACTGGAAACAATAAACTTGAGGTTGGACTGAATAGAATATATACTGAGTATTCGACTGCATTGATACCAGTGCGAAAAAAATATAATCAATTTGAATTTAGTGGAACAGATAATCATGTGACAGGAGGGTATGTAAATTATTATTTGAAGAATGCACATATATTTGGTGAAGTTGCAGTTTCGAAGAGCAAGGGAAAGGCTATTTCTGCTGGTGTAGTTGCCAGCCTTTCCTCTCAATTGCAGACTTCCATCCATATCAGGGATTATGATAAAAACTTCCATTCATTTCATGGCAAGGCGTTTGGCGAAAACTCAAGAATTGAAAATGAAAAGGGAATATATTGGGGAATGAGAATCCTTCCCGTGAGCCATTTGGAATTGACGACTTACATGGATTTTTATAGCTTTCCATGGCTTAAATATCAGGTAGATGCCCCAAGCAAAGGGCAGGACTTCATGGTTGCAGCCAACTATTTGGCTAATGAGAACTTGAACTTAACATTGCAGTATAGAAATAAAACGAAGGAAATGAATTTTACAGAAGGTGAATTTCCTTTAGTGCAAATTGTACCAAAAACAACAGAAAGATTTTTATTGGACGTGAGCTATTTGATGCGCTCTGGGTTTTCTACGAAGACAAGAATTCAGCACAGCAACGTCAGCTTTAATAATAAAAACACCAATGGGTTCATTCTAGCTCAAGACATAAGCTATAAAAAATCCGATTTTTCCATTTCCGCCAGGTATGCACTTTTTGATACGGATGACTACGATAATCGACAATTCATTTATGAAAGGGACTTGCTTTATGTGTATAGTATTCCGTTTTTTTATAATAAAGGGGTTCGGTATTATATGGTTTTTAAGTATGATTTTGTAAAACAGGTGTCTTTTTGGTTGAAATTTGCGCAAACAAATTATTTCAACGTAGCAAACATTGGGTCTGGATTAGAGGAAATTCCCGGAGATACACGGTCAAGTATTAGCTTTCAGGTTCGATTTAGGCTTTAATTTCAAGAATTTTGGTTTATTTTATGTATATTTAGTATGAACATATTCTAACGGAATAACCAAAAAATAACTCAAAGGCAAAATCAGAAACAATAGGTCTTTATTTTTCTAGTTTTGAAGTTAGTTAATATCATATTGGTTTTCTGCCAAAATATGGAATTAACTACTACATCTTATGGAGGATTTAAAGAGACTTGTCAAAATAATCTCCAAACATAAACAGCGACAATATCCATTGCTGGACCTTAAAAACATTTCTGAGAGTTCCAGTAAAGAGAATATTTTTTTCCGACACATAAAAAAAGGGACAGTAAGCACAGACGATGAAGCGGCCGATTTAATATATAGTGCACCCAGTGATGATGATCGGTTTCGAATGTTGAAATCAAGGTTAAAGCAAAAGCTGCTGAACCATGTTTTTTTTCTCGATTTCACAGAGAATAATCAGAAGTTCTCCAATCAATTTGAACAGGAATGCATCCAGCAATTGCATCAGGCAAAAATGCTTTTGTTTTCGGGAGAAGACAAAATTGCCAAGAGTCTGGTTTTAAAAGCGCTTACTGTTGCTGAGAGGTGTGAGTTTACCAAACACAAGATCAGTTGTTTGGAAGACTTGGTTAAAGTATATAGTGAAAACCATCAGCCTCATTTATTTGATGATGTGGTACGTAGATTGCATAAATCAAGAGCGTTGTATGCGAAAGAGGAGGAGGCCCGCGAGCAATATTATTATATCAAAATGATGGTAGTAAAATCCGTCAATTCCCGAAAAAAGAACCTAAGCAAAACAGAGGAAAGCATATTGACGCTTGAGAGATTGTGGAAAGAGACAAAGTCATTTAATGTTTTTGAGTATTCATATCAGCTGAAATTGCTATACAAAGAACTTATAGGGGATTTCAAAAACATTATACCAATGCTAAAAGAGATTGAAGCCAACAAGTATGATGGAATTGTACTGAACAAATATCGACTGGACAAAAAACAAGTGATATTGTCAATGGTGCGATCCTATTTTCAATCTTGGGAATTCGAAAAATGTATTCACTACATTGAGAACAATGCGGTAAGCTTTAATGAGTCTTTGTCGGAGTGGTTCTTTTTATATGAAACATACTTTCTTTCGAGGATGTATCAAGAGGAATATGATCATGCACAGAAAATATTGGACAGGGTTTTTAGCAATAAGGCCTTTGATCAACTAGTGACTGAGGAAAGGGATAAATGGGATTTATTTCGTATGTATCTTATGTTGGCACAAGCCGGTGATTTTGTTAATGTTAATTATCCAGAGGTTCTGGTAGAGATTCCTGAATACCATAAAGATAAGGAGGGCTTTAATGTTGCTGTAATCATTTTACAATTCATCTACTATCTGGAACAGCGAAATATGGATGAATTGGTAAAACGAAGGGATGAATTGAAACGGTATATGGCCAATCACTTTAAGGAAAATTTTAGTTACCGGTCAAGAACGATATATAAGCTGTTAAATATCGTGGTAGAGTGCGAGTTGGATCTGAAAAAAGTGCAGTTTAAATCTAGGTACTTGCTAAAAAAGTTAAGCCAACATAAAATAGTGAGTACGGCCTATGTCGAGATGGAAATCATACCATATGAGCATCTCTGGGAAATGGTATTAAAACTATTGAAAATCCATGAATCTGGGAATAATTGAAGGGTTTGTATAAAATAAACTTAACAAAGAAAAAGGCCCGTTACGGGCCTTTTTCTTTGTTAATATGTCTACATTATCATGCTACTTTGAGTTTCTTTACTCTGGATTTTTCCAATTTTTCAATAGCGTATTCCCTCGTGATAATAAGTTCTTTTGCATTTTTGTCTGAAGGTAGTTCAAACATGGCATCGTTGATAATTGCTTCACAAATTGAACGAAGGCCTCGAGCCCCAAGTTTGTATTCCATGGCCTTATCCACTATATACTCCAAGGCAGATTTTTTAAATTCTATCTGAATATCTTCCATCTGGAAGAGCTTGGCGTATTGTTTGGTTATCGCATTTTTCGGCTGAGTCAATATTTTTATCAGTGTTTCCTTGTTTAGAGGATCCAGATATGTGAGTACAGGCAAGCGACCAATCAACTCTGGAATCAATCCGTAACTTTTCAAATCTTGGGCATTGACATGGCTGAGGACACTTTCTTCATCTATATCGTGCCTATTTTCACTTGCATCATTGGAGGTAAACCCAAGTGGAGTAGTGTTTAACCTAGATTCAATAATGCGTCGAATTCCATCAAATGCCCCGCCACAGATGAATAAAATATTCTGCGTATTTAATGAGATCATCTTTTGGTCTGGGTGCTTTCTGCCTCCTTGAGGGGGCACATTTACAGAAGTTCCTTCTAATAATTTTAATAAAGCTTGTTGCACCCCTTCTCCACTAACATCCCTTGTGATGGAGGGATTGTCCGACTTTCTGGATATTTTATCAATTTCATCAATATACACAATACCTCGCTCTGCAGCTTCAACTTCATAATTTGCTGACTGCAAAAGCCGAGTGAGGATACTTTCCACATCTTCACCCACGTACCCTGCTTCTGTGAGTACCGTAGCATCAGCAATACAGAACGGAACCTGTAGCATATTTGCGAGGGTTCTGGCTAGGTAGGTTTTGCCAGTGCCAGTTTCGCCTACCATTACGATATTTGATTTTTCAATTACAATATCATCGTCAAGATTCTGCTTTTGCATCAACCTTTTATAGTGATTGTACACAGCTACAGAAATGACTTTTTTTGCTTCATCCTGACCAACTACATATTGATCGAGATATTTTTTCATTTCTATTGGCTTTACTAGGCTAAAGCTCGGTTTGTCCTCGGTATCTTTGGTTTTCTTTTCCTCCTGGAAAATTTGAAATGCCTGATCTATGCAGTAGTTGCAGATATGGGCATGTATACCAGATACCATCAAATCAACATCTTTCTTCTTCCGCCCACAAAAAGAACAAGTAACCTGTGTCATATTATTACTATTTGTTACCTAAAACTTCGTCTATCAACCCGTATTTTTTTGCTTCAGCGGCAATCATCCAAAAATCTCGATCAGAATCTTTTTCGATTTGATCATATTTTTGGCCTGAATGCTTGGCAAGAATATTATATAAATCTTTTTTTACAGATAGGGTTTGTTTCAATGATATTTCCATGTCAGATGCCTGTCCTTGCATACCGCTCATTGGTTGGTGGATCATTATCCTGGAATGAGGCAAGGCCGATCGCTTGCCACTTTCACCCCCCGAAAGCAATACAGCGGCCATAGAAGCAGCCAAGCCTGTACATATAGTGGCAATGTCTGGTGAGACGTATTGCATGGTGTCATATATCCCTAGTCCTGCATAAACGGACCCGCCAGGGCTATTTACATAAAGCTGAATGTCTTTCTTGGCGTCTGTTGACTGCAAGAATAAAAGCTGTGCAGTGATGATGTTGGCAATATTGTCATCCACGCCCATACCCAAGAAAATAATGCGATCCATAATAAGTCTAGAAAAAACATCTATTTCAGCGAATCGTGTAGGTCTTTCTTCTATGACCGATCTTGTCATATTTTCAACACCTTGGATATAACTATCAACCGTGTTTCCATTGAGTCCTTGGCCTTTTACGGCATATTTCCTAAACTCGTCTTTACTTAAGTCCTTATTTATCATAGGTTTATTGTTTTCAGTTACAAATTTACAAAAATAAAAAAAAAGCCCTTTGTTAAAAGGACTTTAGTTTGTGTGACAATATAAGGAATTTTATTTTTTAGCCTGTTTGTCAAATTCTTCCCTACTAACTTTTTTCATGGAAATATTGGCCTTTTCTTTTAATACATCCATTATTTTCTCTGTCCTCAGTTGGCTAAAAACATTCATGTAGTTTTCCCCATCATTTTGCTGAAGATAGTTATTGGCCATGACTTCCATGTTTTTTTCCATTTCATCATTTAGTTGCATTCCACCAAATTGTGCTTGAAACATTTTTTTGGTATATGCCACAGTATCAGCGTATTCCACCTTTATATCACTGTCTTCAGCTATTTTATTTTTTATCAATGTCCATTTCAAATCGCGAACATAATGTTCAAAATCTTTTTCGACATCTTCTGCTTTAATCCCTTCATTAGTAGCCAAAATCCATTTTTTATAAAAATCTTCTGCTACATTCAATTTGGTTTCTCCCAGAATTTTATCTTGTAGTTGATGAGCGAGCAAGTATTCACTTTCCCGGTCATAATTTTCTTCATAAATCTTTGTATATTCTTTAAGGAATTCTTCTTCTGAAGTTACTTTCCCTTCTCCAAATACCTTATCATAAAACTCCTGATTCAAATCTGCTGGCTCAACCCGGTTTACGTTTTTTACAGCAAACTCAAATTCTCCTTCGAGTGCCTTTGCTTCTTCTCCTGTAAGTCCTGTTACTTCTTCCAAGGTTTTTTCGTCGACAAAGAGATTCTGGATATTAACCTTGATTACATCATCTTTTTTGACTCCAATGAATGATTTTTTCAGTGTATCAGAAACCTTATCTATTTCCACCAAACTGTCTTTTGAAAATTCAGAGGAAGCTTGGGAAAGAGTACCGAATACAGAATCGCCAGCCTCGCTTACCTCAGGGTTGGTCATTTTTCCATATTGCCGCTTTAATTCATCAATGGCCTCATCCAATACCTTTTTCTCAACTTCAATCTGGTACTTGTCAATCTTAACGTCCAGATTGCACTCAAATTCCTCGATCAACCCAACTTGGTATTCAAAGTCAAATTCATTTTGCGTATCCCAATCTATTTCATTGGCTTTGTCGTAGTTTGGTAAGGGATCACCAATGATCTTGATATCATTCTTTTGGATATACTCCTTCAATGAATCAACCAAAATCTTATTGATTTCTTCAACTTTGATGGATTTACCATACATTTTTTCAATAAGGCTTATCGGAACTTTGCCAGGCCTAAATCCTTTGATGCTAGCTTGCTTGCTGTAAGATTTAAGTTTTTCTTTAAGTTTTGATTGGTAATCAGTTTCCTTTAATTTAATTTTAATTAAAGCCTCTGTGCTTGAATTTTTCTCTAATTGAATGTCCAAGACGAATTATGTTTAAATGTGTAAATAAAGATAAAAACCCTCAATTTCGTTTATTGATGAACGCCATTGAGGGTTTGAATTTAGTGCGGATGGAGGGACTCGAACCCCCATGCCTCGCGGCGCTAGATCCTAAGTCTAGTGCGTCTACCAATTTCGCCACATCCGCGGTGATTGAAAATGGAATGCAAAAGTATAATAAATATTTATATTTTCAATTGATTAAAGATTTTTTTAATGCTGAAAAGCTAGCTGATATTTTTATTTTATGACAGAAATTGAGATAGAACAGGAGAAGAAGGAAATACTCAGACAATACCGAAAGTTGCTTCGGCACGCAAAACCATTTTTGCAAGGAGATGATGCAAAGCTCATCAAAAGAGCTTTTAATATGTCGCAAGAAGCACATAAAAATATGCGCCGAAGATCTGGGGAGCCATATATTTTTCATCCACTTGCTGTAGCACAGATATGTGTGGAGGAAATCGGTCTTGGTACTACGTCTATCATTGCCGCATTGCTGCATGATGTGGTGGAGGATACAGAGATGGAAATAGAAGATATAGAAAGGCCATTTGGTAAAAAAATTGCGCGCATTATCGATGGGTTGACGAAGATATCAGGCGTCTTTGACTATGGAACATCGCAACAGGCAGAGAATTTTCGAAAAATGTTGCTTACCCTGTCTGATGATGTACGAGTGATCTTGGTTAAGCTAGCTGATCGTCTCCATAATATGAGGACTTTGGATAGTATGCCTAAGAATAAGCAGCTTAAAGTTTCCTCTGAAACCATATATCTGTATGCACCTTTGGCGCATCGTTTGGGGTTGTATGCCATAAAATCTGAATTGGAAGACTTGTTCCTAAAATATAGAGAGCCGGAAAAGTATATTGAGATTGTACGTAAAATAAACGCCACCAAGGCACCTCGTGATAGGTTCGTGCGTAATTTTATTAGCCCTATCCAAAAGGAGTTGAACAAGCATAATTTCAAATTTAACATTAAGGGTCGCCCAAAATCCATTTATTCTATATGGAATAAGATGACCAAGCAAGAAATTCCCTTTGAAAAGGTATATGACTTGTTTGCCATACGTATTATTTTGGATTTACCTCCTGAATTGGAAAAAGCAGGTTGTTGGCAGGTCTACAGTATAGTGACAGATTATTACCAGCCGAATCCTGATAGATTGCGCGATTGGATAAGTACGCCAAAATCCAATGGATATGAATCATTGCACACTACTGTAATGAGCAAAACAGGGACATGGGTGGAGGTGCAGATACGTAATAAGCGAATGGACGAGATTGCAGAAAAGGGATATGCCGCCCATTGGAAATATAAGGAAAATGAAAATTCGTCTGAATCGGGTCTCGAGGCATGGATTGGAAGAGTTAGAGAGATTTTGGAGAGGGAGAATGCTTCAGCTATAGAATTTGTTGATGATTTTAAACATAGTCTTTTTAATGAGGAGATTTTCGTATTTACCCCAAAGGGCGAATTGAAAAAATTACCAGGTGATGCCACAGCATTAGATTTTGCTTTTGAGATTCATTCTGAAGTTGGTGCCAAATGTATTGGTGCCAAGGTCAACCAAAAACTTGTACCTATTAATTACAAATTAAAGACGGGGGATCAAGTGGAGATTTTAACATCTAATAAGCAGCGGCCGAATGAAGGCTGGCTCAGCTTTGTAATTACTTCCAAAGCCCTTACCAGAATCAAGGATGAGTTAAAGGAGCAAAAGAAAAGTGCAGCGCTAGATGGTAAAGAGATTGTCTTGCGAAAACTAAAGCAGGCAAAGCTCGAGATGAATAGTGAAATAATGGATAAGTTGTTAGGTTATTTCAATTTGAAATCTGCACTTGATTTTTACTATTTAGTTGGAAAAGGAAAGATAGATCCAAAAGAGATCAAGAAAATAAAAAACTTTGAAGACAAACCACGAAAGCAAGCCTCTCAAAATGTCTCAGACATTGAATCATTTCAAAGGAAAATTAAAACAGCAACTGGAGAAAAAAGAGATCAACTATTGATTGGCGAAGACATGGATATTGTGCCATATTCTTTGGCTCCATGTTGTAATCCCATACCTGGAGATGCTGTTTTTGGTTTCGTTGCTACTCACGAAGGGTTGAAAATCCATAGGATTAATTGCCCTAATGCCACGGAGTTATTATCGAGACATGGCAATCGCGTGGTCAAGGCAAAATGGACTTCACAAACAGAGGTGTCTTTTTTGACCGGTTTGAAAATTAAAGGGACGGATAGGGTCGGGATGATGAATGATGTGACTAGAATCATTTCCAACGAATTGAAAGTAAATATGAGGTCAATTTCCATAGAAAGCGATAATGGAATTTTTGATGGCAGTATTCAGCTATATGTAAACGACACAAAGCATCTTGCAACTTTGACCAAAAAATTAGAAAATATTGAGGGGGTAGAAGAGGTGGCACGTTTTGATGTGAGTTGAGTTGTTGAAATCATAATTGAAGATACTTATTGTTTTGAAAAAACAATCCAATTCATACCTTTGTGGGTCATTTTTAGCGGGCGTTTTTAATTATGATTCGCATATCTAAGAATAAATGGAATACAGCCACGAAATAAGAAATAATGTACTTGTACTGAAGCTCTCAGGGGACTTGATTGGTGAAAATCATGGCCCTGAATTGATTTCTATTGTAAATGACGCGATCAATGATAATGTTGTTTTTGGTGCTGTTGAATTGGAAAATGTGCGGTATATCAATAGTAGTGGGATTGGGGTCTTAATCACCATGCTCACTAAATTCAAAAACAAGGGAGGGGATGTAGTGCTGGTAAAGCCTTCAGAGTCAGTAGAAAAACTACTGATAATTACAAAGCTGAATTCCATATTTACTATAGTATCAAATTTGGATCTCGCCTTTAGGGAACTCGTAAAATCATAAAATAATGAAATCTGATGTAATTTTAGGCCTTCAATGGGGAGATGAAGGTAAGGGGAAAATTGTTGACTATTTAGCAGCAAAATATGATGTTGTTGCTAGATTTCAGGGAGGTCCCAACGCAGGGCATACTTTAGAGTTTGATGAGATCAAGCATGTTCTGCATCAGGTGCCTTCGGGAATATTTCGCAACCATACTAAAAATATAATAGGCAATGGGGTAGTTTTGGATCCTGTTATTTTTAAAAAGGAAATTGATGCATTAAAGCAATTTCAAATCGAGCCCTTTTATAATCTATTTATTTCTAAAAGGGCACAGTTGATACTTCCGACGCATCGTCTTCTGGATGCGGCTTACGAAAAATCGAAAGGAGATGAAAAAATTGGATCTACTTTGAAAGGAATTGGTCCTACCTATCAGGACAAAACAGCCAGGATCGGCTTGAGAGTTGGAGATATCATTGCCACAGATTTCAAAAATAAATACCAAAGCCTAAAAGAAAAGCATATAAAGCTCCTGAATCTGTATGAGTTTGAATATGATCTCAGCTCTATAGAAATAGAGTTCTTTGAAGCACTGGAGTTTTTGAAAAAATTTAAATTGGTGGATGCGGAATACCTAATTAACCAATCACTTGCCTCGCAAGAATCAGTTTTGGCCGAAGGGGCGCAAGGGTCTCTACTAGATGTAGATTTTGGGAGCTACCCATATGTTACTAGTTCTAATACAACCTGCGCAGGAGTATGCACTGGATTGGGGTTGGCTCCTTCAAAAATAGGAGAGGTTCATGGAATTTTTAAGGCTTATTGTACCAGAGTCGGTGAAGGGCCTTTTCCTACAGAATTACATGATGAAGTGGGAGATAAATTGAGGAAAGATGGGCACGAATTTGGAGCAACAACAGGCCGTCCCAGAAGATGTGGTTGGTTGGATTTACCTGCATTAAAATATGCAATTATGATTAATGGTGTCACGCAGTTATTAATGATGAAGGCAGATGTCTTAGATTCGTTTGATGAAATCAACGTTTGTACGCATTATAAATTAAAGAATGGCTCACTTACAGATGCCATGCCTTTTGATCTTTGTGATGAAGCCGTCACACCTGTTTATAAAACACTTAAAGGGTGGAATACCGATATTACAAAAATCACAGAATATAAATCTCTCCCATCTAAATTATTGGAATATATTGATTATTTGGAAGAGGAACTTCAATTGCCTATTAATATAGTTTCAGTAGGTCCGAATCGGGCTCAGACTATTTTTAAGAATAATGGGTGATAATTCCATGGATTTTCTTGTTAGGAGGATTTTAATTCATACCTTTGCAAACCACTTACGGAAAGGGTGTCTAGCGAGAAAGGTTGTTAGGGTAAAAAGAGGTGAAAGGCTGCAGTGTTTTTAGG
>JAUHYU010000150.1 GCA_030426345.1 Bacteroidia bacterium | reverse complement strand
ATTGCTAATAATCGACTCTTTGATTCCCCCCTTTCAACAGTAGTTGTTGGATAATATTCCCCTTAATTTTTTATGTGACTTCCTCGGGGCGTAGCCAGCAAAGGACATTACAACTCTTTGCAAAAAAAACCATGGAGCTGTAATGCCGAAGATATGGTCACCGCTCGGAGCTTTTGGGTTTCTACCCGGAGGATATTATCGCAATCCTCCAGGTCAAAATTCCAATGCCCACTGTGACCGACCAATTTATTTAACAAAGGCCGAAGTTTCATGACTTCGGCGTTTTTGGTTACCGAAGTCTTAAATACCAATACTGTTTTCATTGTTATGGTATTAATGAATCAGCGTTCCCAAAACATCGGCGGTTCAATGCCCAACGACCTTAAATAGACGTATCCTTGACCGCGATGGTGTATTTCATTATCTATGAAGTATAGAATGGAAGAACAGACCGTACCATCATATTGTCCAAAAATCTTAATCGGTTTTTGAAATTGTTCCGGTTTGATTTGTGCCCAATAGGCATTGATTTCATCAGTGGCCCGATCCCACAATTGCAATATCTTTTCTTTGTTGCTCCCATGGTCCACACGTTCATTTAACGGGGCGGTTTTGCCAGTTGCTATTTCTTTGATACCCGGCCCTGCAATCCCCAAGAGTTCCATCACCATTTCGGCAAAAGGACGCATACCCCCAATGGAGTGGTTAAAAAATTCCTCCTCAGGAAAAGCTTCGATCACCCTTCTGGTAAGGCTTCTGTGGCCTTGCCAATGGTTTAAAAAGCCCGACAGGGAAATAACTTCATGTGTTGTTTTGTTTTTGTCCAATACTGTTTCCATTTGTATTAATTTTTAAATGATTAATAATTATGTAAACAAAAGTAAAGGTGGACAGTGACAGCCCTATGTCAGTAGTGAAAATAAAAATTTCAGGAATATTTATTTGCCACCCCGGAACTGCTGAAACGCAATTATTGGTGAGGCAAAGGAGAGGTCAAAATGAAAACCAGGGGCATGGCCGTCGAGGGATTGTCTATATTATAAAAAGCCGGGCTTACAAGCCCAGCACTTCTTTGAATATGTGAAAAATATCCGTGTTTTCAATGATTCCACTAAAGCGCTCCGCTTGAGGACCATAAGAAAATACTGGCACCATTACACCAGTATGGCTTCCAGTAGTAAATTTCCCTTCTACTACTCCGGTAGCTAAGTCTCCTCCATTAATGGAAAACCCACCTGTTTCATGGTCGGCAGTAACCACTACTAGCGTCTCACCGTCTTTTGCTGCAAATTTCAATGCCTCGCCAATGGCTCTGTCAAAGTCGAGCATTTCTGAAACTATATAAGGCACATTGTTGTCGTGCCCACCCCAATCGATCTGGGAGCCCTCGATCATCAGAAAGAAACCCTTGTCATTTTTGCTAAGTTTATTGATCGCAAACTTGGAAGATTCGGGAAGCATGTCCCCTCTTCCCATCAAATATGGCGGTAGTTGTTCTTCGGCCAAAAGTGCAGCTATTTTTGCTCCTTTTGCTTTCTTTAATGCCCCCATCGAGGTAACTGTGTCATAACCATTTGTGTGCAACTCAGCAAAAAGATTTCTTCCGTCTTTTCTTTTGTTAAAATGATTTTTACCACCACCAATAAAAAGGTCAATGTCTGTGTCCAAAAAATCCGCTGCGATTTCCTCGCCCATTTTTCTGCTTGGCTGATGCGCAATGAAAGAGGCAGGAGTGGCATGGGTGATTGCACAAGTCGCAACCATCCCGGTACTTATCCCGTTTTCATCTGCCATTTCTAGTAAGGTCTTTTTGGGGTTTTTGTCTTTATCCACCCCGATGGCTCCGTTGTATGTTTTTTCTCCGATGGAAAATGCTGTGGCCCCGGCAGCAGAATCAGTTATCAAATTATCGGATGAGTTGGTTTTGCTAAACCCCGAATAAGGCATGGTTTTCAGGTATAAATTTCCTTTGTTTCCTACGAGGCCCGAATATATTTGTGATGTTCCCGTGCCATCACCAATTAAAAAAATGATGTTTTTTACCTTCTTCCCGGTTATTTCATTTTTTGCATAGTCTTTTACACGATAAAAGGTCTTGTTTTCGTATCTGGTTTTGTCAGCCAATTCAGGTTTGGTATAGTCCTGAGCCAAAAGTGAACCAGGGATAAGTAAACAGAGGAAAATAAAATTTTTCATAAGTATAACTTTTATAGAAAATTAATGTGAAAAAATATTTTAGTTAAGAACAGGTTTCTGGTCAACTATGTTTGCTTTCCTGTCAATTTTGACTTGAATTTATAAAAATCCATAATACCATAAATAGTAGAGGATGAGTTTTTTTTATTGTATTTGCTCCATGGTTTTTTAACCCTTTTTATCATATTTAAAGAGCACTCATATTGTTGTTATAATTTGCGAAAAAAAAGAGATATTTTTCAATTCCCTTCTAAATATGAATTCTTGGTTCAATTATTTGATTTCAATACTGAGGGCCAAAGAGCAACGGATCAACGTTGCTTATATCAAGCATTGCATGTAGACATTAGATTTTAATAAAGATTTAACTAATTCCGCTGTTTTTCTACTATAATGAGCTAGCTGGTCCATTGTCAAGAATAGATATGCACTAAACATTCTTGGAAAGAAAAATTTGTATAATACAATTCATTGTCATAAAAGTTATATTTATATCAATGGCTATCCTGATGTTGTCTAGCTCCAATGCAAAAATGTGTGGCAACCGCTAAAAGTGTACATTCATTGGATTGAGTCTTAATGACAATTTTTTTGTGAAATACTGAATATTGCCTACCTCTTTCTACTTCTGATATTTGGCTGTAATTCGGCCCTGCATGACATACATCGGAAATGTGCCTAATTTCCATGAATCAATGAACAATGCGGCCTAGCAATGCCGCAGGAATAGTTCATTGGTAGTTACTGTTGAAGTCCATATTGTCATGAAAAATTTTAAATTTTTTGTAGTTGCATTTGCTGTTATCATAGCATCTGGATTGGAGGTTCGGTCGCAATGTACCAGTGCCGACGTCATGGAGCCCGGCTTTAATTTTATCACAAGTAGTAGAGGTTGTGCGCCATTCACTGTAGAGATCCAAACACTTTTTCTTAATTCCACCCCAGGCACTATTTATCATGTCAATTGGGGAGATGGAAGTCCGGTACAAGTTTATACGCAGGTAAATGTTTATCCCAATGGACCGCTTGTAAGTCATTTGTATGCTGATGCTCCAGTAGCCTGTGGGTATCAGGTAATCATACAAGTAGAAAATGCCTGTAATCCGTTGGGCAGTGTGACCCTTGAGCCTATCAATGTAATTGTTTGGACAGAAGACATAGTACAGTCTGCCCCAGATGAGTTTCGCGTTTGCCAAGGATTTGCTTCAAGCATTAATTTTACGGATGATAGCAATTGGAACTGTTTTCCCAGGGCTGATGCACGTGAAAATTCGGATCCGAGATGGATTCAATGGATCTATGGGCATGGGGTCAATGCAAACCGAATTCCAAATATCAGTGTAGATGGCAGTATCCCTGGTGGATATCCATACTATGACCCCTCTCTTGGAATGGATCCGGTATATCCAGTGACTGATATCGATCAGGTGAGTTTGAGCGTTGAGGTGCCCCCTACATTACCTGCGGATATTGGCAAAGATTTTTATGTGACCTTAAACAACTGGAACACTTGCAACCAGTATGACGAAGATCATTCTGACGGTACCTTAAACCCTACAACCCCCGGAGGGGATAATGCCCCCAGAGTCCATGAATCAAGAATCGTAATTGTAGAGACACCTACACCGGATTTTGTAACACGAAAGGATAACAGTTCTAACCCTATATTATGGGATTATTGTATTGATGATATAATATATTTTGATAATGAATCCGTTGGCCCGGGTGGCTCGTCTCTGGCTTATACATGGGAATTTTATGATGGCCCTAACGTAGCAGATGGCTTACTAGGTACAAGTACAGATGGGAATCCAAAATTTTCTTTTGCTACTGGAGGGCAAAAATTAGTGCGACTTCTAGTCGGCGATAACAATGCTATTGGAGGATGCAGCGCAGTTGTGGAAAAGATAGTCAACGTAACCCCAACTTCCATAGCGCAGATTAGTGCATCGGAAACTCGCTTTTGCAAAACTCCAGGAGCGGCTGATATTTTCACCGTTATTTTCAATGATGTTTCTATAGGATCTACAGCCAATACAGAATGGAAATGGGAATTTTATGATGAGAACGATAATCAGATCAGAACAGAACCTGCTGCAGGATTTTCATCTAACCCACCCGCTCCGTTTACACAGGATTATTCTACACCAGGTGTTTATCGAGTAGTGCTTATTTCCAGAGATATCGTAACTAAATGCGATACGCGAGATGAAATAAACATCGTCATTTATAACAACCCTGAACCTGAATTCATTTTTAACCCAACGTGCGAAGGAGCCGTAACGGAATTGATAGACAAGACAACCCTTCAAAAAATCAAGGATAGCGAAGTAGTTCGTTGGGAATGGGATTTTGACTATGACAAAATCACTTTCGATCCTGATTCTATTTTTAATGCAACACGGCCTGACACACTCACGAAAAAATTTACTTATGGCATACATGAAGTTGCACTCCGAGCTACAAATGATCAGAATGGTTGCAATGCTGTTATTTCTAAAACCGTGGAAGTTTTTCAAAACCCAGCTTCAGGATTTACTAAAGACATTGACCAAGGTTGCAGCCCGCTAACGGTTACTTTGGACAATACAGTAAGTGGCCAGCCTGTAGGAATCGATAAATATGTGTGGAGCATTGATTATGGCAATGGATTTGTAGATACTTTGCAAAGCGACCCGGCCGATCCTGGTTTTTCTCCGACCACGCTATCCACATTTGAAAACTGGTCCACAAATTCCAAAACCATTTATATCAAGTTAAAAGCCATCTCGGATCAGGGGTGTATAGTTCAAAGTGCCCTGGATTCTATAGAGGTTTTGCCTTCTATCGAGCCCGGGTTTTACTATATGGATTATGATCCATTGGCCATGAATTGCGCACCAGTAGAGGTGAATTTTAAGATCGATGACTTTACTCTATCGCTGCTGCCAACTGATTTTTCATGGAGAGTGAGCAACAAGGAAGGTGTGGTCCGCTTGGAAAATACAAATGGGGCTGAATCACAATTTACACATACATTTGCTGCAAATAGTGAAGGAATCAACAACTATTCTGTCGAGCTCAATGCAAATATTGCGGGAATTTGTGTTGGGGATTCCGTGCTTTCAGTAAATGTAAATCCGATCCCAATATCTGATTTTTCTATTGATACGTTAGAATTTGGTTGCGATAGTTTGATTTTGGAATTAGAAGCGGCACAACCAGGTCTTTTGGAATATCAATGGACTATCACAAAAGGTGGGGTGGCCTTTACGGAAAATAGTCTTGGGGCTAAATTTCAATATGGAGTTCCACGACCTGCCTCCGGCATGGGAAACCTGGACTTATCCTTTGGTTTGAAAACCAGAAACTATGCCTTTTGCGAAAGCGAAATTACCGAAGAATCCATCGTTGTTCTAGCAAGGCCCCTGCTAAATGCATCATTTTTAGCCAATCCGGGATTTCAGGTTTATCCAAATGACACGATCACCATTACAGATCAAAGTGCCCAGACAAATGCAGTTTATGGTTGGGATTTTGGAGATGGAAACAAAAGCACTGACCCAAGCCCGGAGCCACATATTTATACATCACCCGGCTACTATACGATCCAATTAAGATTAGAGGAAAACTATTGCGAAAGCATGGATTCTACCTCCATTTATATTCAACCTGTAGCTCCTGAGGTTGACTTCTCTTTTGACCCGGGACAGGGATGTGCGCCACTGACGATTCAGTTTACTAACCTGACAAAGTATGGAGACATTGACGGATATTTATGGAATTTCGGAGGAAATGAAGGTTTCTCAAACAGTGAGGATCCGAAGCATACATACTATGAACCTGGGGTATATAGTGTAAAACTTGAGGCTACAAATCAATCAGGGGTTACAGATGCCATAGTCAAAAACATGATTATTGAGGTATTCCCAAACCCACATGCAGAATTTCAGATT
>JAUHYU010000053.1 GCA_030426345.1 Bacteroidia bacterium | reverse complement strand
TTGAAAGCGTATTTCGTCTCGTAGACCACATACCAAAAGGTAATGCTACATGGGATGCAAAACATCCTGACCCGTCGAGCAGCTATGCTCCATTCAGGTTATTTAACATAGGTAATAACAATCCGGTTGAATTGAATGAGTATATATCTGCCATAGAAAAGGAACTTGGAAAAAAGGCGATTAAAAATATGCTCCCCTTGCAGCCTGGCGATGTAGAAGAGACATATGCCAATATTGATTCCTTGCAAAAGGAAATTGATTTTAAACCGAATACTAAGTTATCTGATGGAATAAGGTCATTTGTGGATTGGTACAAGGAATATTACAAAAAATAACTGTTCAATGAATGTGTTTTCAAGACTTTTTCTATTTGCCATAGTCATGTTTTGTGCTAATAACCTATTGGCTCAAAGTGCTGCAGATCTCAAAAAAATGCAGGAAATGCAAATGTCAACATCTGATTTGAGCAATTTTAGTGCAGACAAGTTGAGTGATGCTGAGATCAGAAAATATATGGAACAAGCCGAAAGTAGTGGCTATACCGAAGAGCAGATAGAAATAGGCTTGCTTTCCCGAGGCATACCTCAGGCAGAAGTTGATAAACTAAAAATACGTATGGCCAAACTGAACTCAGGTCGCGCTATCGGAGGGAACACCAGTCTGGACCGCACGAGAGTCAGTAGTACTCAAAGCGAAGGGGCTAGCACTTTGGCAGGAATCAGCTTAAACAAACTAGGCAGCAATGCAGACCTTGAAAAGCAGATGCGTGTCTTTGGTTACAAATTGTTCAATTCAGAAGTGCTGACGTTTGAGACAAACCTCAATGTACCCACCCCGAAAGACTACACTCTGGGTCCAGAGGATGAAATAATCATTGATATTTGGGGGGCCTCTGAGATGACTTATCAAGAAATAATTTCACCGGATGGAAATATATATATACCCAATTTAGGCCCTATATATCTCAATGGATTGAGTATTGAGCGTGCAACAGAAAGGATAATTGAACGGCTTTCAAAAATATACTCAGGCCTCAAGCCATATAATGAACAGTCTGCCAATACATATGCTCAAGTCTCATTGGGCCAATTGAGAACTATCAAAATCCATGTAATCGGTGAAGCAATGAGACCGGGATCGTACAGTATCAGCTCTTTGGCAACAGTAGCACATGCGCTTTATTTATCAGGGGGGCCTAGCTTTGCCGGATCAATGCGTGATATTGAAATTATCCGCAACAATGAAATTTTTACTTCCATCGATGTATATGGTTTTTTGATCAATGGGTCCCTTAAAAATAATGTAACACTTCAGGATGGAGATATTCTAAGGATAAAGCCATACATCAATAGAGTAGAAATATTAGGAGAAGTAAAGCGAGAAGGGATTTATGAAACCAAGGAAGGAGAATCATTTGAGAAGCTATTAAGTTACGCAGGTGGTTTTACAGAAAATGCCTATACCGAAATATTGAAAGTGCGAAGGAATTTTGGTGGAGAAAAGCAGTTTATTGATTTGAAAAAGGAAAATTTTGCGACCACCCCTACGGCTAATGGAGATGAGGTAACAGTCCAAGGGATTCTTCAGCGCTATACCAATCGGGTGCAGATAAAAGGAGCTGTATTTAGGGAGGGCGAATTTCAATTGGTTGATGGGCTGACGGTTAAAAGCCTCATTGAGTTAGCCGAGGGACTTCGAGGAGATGCATTTATGGAGCGTGGGCAGATTTATAGAACAAACAAAGATTTTTCCTACTCTATAATTTCCTTTAACCTCCGAAACATATTGAAAGGCACCGAAGATGATGTTTTACTCCAAAGAGAAGATTTGGTTGAAATCTCTTCAATTTATGATTTAAATGATGAAAGGTATGTCTTGATCAATGGTGAAATTAAAAAGAGTGGCACCTATCCCTATTTTGAAAACATGACCGTAGAAGATCTTATTATAAGGGCAGGAGGATTGCGAGCATCTGCCTCGGGATCGATGGTAGAAGTAGCACGCAGGGTTCAAAATTCTGATGAAAAGCAAACCAACCAAACTGCAGAAATTTTTAATTTTTCTATCGATAAATCACTTGAACTAAACGAATTTGATTCCAAATTCTCCTTACAACCTTACGATCAGGTATTCATCAGAAGAAGCCCGGGATATGAGCCCCAATTGATCATTAAAATTGAAGGAGAAGTTATTTACCCTGGATTGTATTCTTTGAAAAAGAAAAATGAGCGAATTTCTGATATTATTCAACGGGCAGGAGGTCTTACTTCAGACGGCTATCCCGAAGGTGCAACGTTAATCAGGAGGTCGGAATTTAACCCTCCAAAAACTAATGAACAACTGCGCCTTGAAAACCTTTCCGCTCTGCTAAAATCAGTGGAGAAAAAGAAATCAGAAAATAATTATATCGTAGAATCTGAAGCAGAAATTTTGCAGCAAAAAAGACTTCAGAATGTGGAAGACGAGCTCACAGAATATAATGCTAACGAAGACGCAGGAATTGGGCGAGAGGGTATAAGAATGAAAAAGGAACGCTTGAACGACTTGGCAAAAAGGGATTCTATTAGGATGAATTCTTCTTCGATGCAATATGAAACGATAGGGATTAATCTAGAAGAAATACTCAAGAAACCCGGATCTAAATACGATTTAATTTTGCAAGAAGGGGATATTCTGTCTATTCCGCGTCAGTTGCAGACCGTGAGAATGCGTGGTGAATTTTTATATCCCGTCACTGTCAGATATGATGAAGGGCTAAATTTTAGAAAATATATTTCTAAAGCTGGTGGATTTTCAGAGGATGCAAGAAGAAAAAAATCGTATGTACTATACGCCAATGGATCAGTTGATCGTACGAAAAGCTTTTTATTTTGGAAAAACTATCCCCAAATTGATGCCGGCGCAGAAGTGATCGTACCTAAAAAACCTGAAAAGAAGCCGCTAAGTGCACAGGCTTGGATTGCTTTAAGTACCAGCGTTGCCACATTAGCCCTTGTCGTACAACAACTCGTTAATTAAATGGATAAGGAAAAAAAGGGTTCAAAATCCATGGAAAAGCCGCTGATAAAGAAAGATGAAATCGACTTGATAGAAATCGGGAAAACTGTTTGGGAAGGAAGAAAACTGATTTTAAAAGTTACAGCGATATTTTTGTTTATTGGATTGGTTGTCGCTTTCAGCAGCAAAGAAGAATTCGAAGCGGAATGCAAACTAATGCCTGAAAGTCAGGAAGGGATGAAGTCTAGCCTGGGTGGTCTGGCAGGTTTGGCAGGTATGGCTGGGATCAACCTCGATATGTTGAGTGGTGGTGGTAGTGGAGCTCTTACCCCAGACATATACCCGGAAATAGCAAAAAGTGCGCCTTTTCTAATAAACGTCTGGACTGAACCAGTGCGCTTTGAATCATACGACACTACGGTTTCGTCCTATCAATATTTCATGGAAATTGACAAGCCTTCTTTCCTTAGCAACTTGGCTAAATATACTGTAGGATTGCCTTTCCTGTTAAAGGATAAAATTCAGAATAAAGATGAAGAAGTATCGACCGTTAAAGGTGATTCCTCTATAATCCGCCTGTCTCCCAAAGAGGCAAAATTACTCGCCAATTTGAGAGAGCGAATCATAGTGGAGGTAGATGCAAATACCGGTATTATTGTTCTTACTTGTGAAATGCCTGATGCGCTGGCTTCCGCAGAAGTGGCTCAATTGAGCATTGATCTTTTGACTAAATATATAACAGATTATAAAGTCAGCAAATCCAAAGTGAATTTTGATTTTGTACAATCCAGTTATAACGAAGCTAAGGCTACTTTTGAAAATTCTCAGAGAACACTGGCGCGATTTAACGACCACAACAGAAACGTGGTGACGGCATTGGCACAAACGGAAGCAGAACAGCTTCAGAACGAATACAACATAAATTATGAATTATATAAAGGACTGGCTACACAGCTCGAGCAGGCCAAAATTTCCCTTAAAGAAAAAACTCCCGTTTTTACCGTATTAGAGCCGGTAAGAGTACCAATAATTAAAAGTCAACCAAAAAAAGGGATCATTCTTGTTGCCAGTGTATTGATCGGTATTGCTATCGGTATAGGAATAATTTTTGGCAGAAATTCTTGGGAAGGAATGAAGGGTCGATTTTAAAAAAAATTACTTGAAATTCCATTGACAGATTTCACGGCTATCAAGAGCCTGTTAACTGTTTAAATAGCTCAAAACATCTCAAAATCCATGAGAAATCATATCACTGATAAATGAAACCAGCGCATCGAGTAGCTATCAATACGGGTATTTTATATGCCAGAATGGGTATCACCATACTCATTTCTCTCTATACTACCCGGTTAATTTTGGATGCACTTGGAGCAGATGATTTTGGCATATTCAATGTAGTCGGAAGCTCCATTTCTATGTTAACTTTTTTGAGTGCCGCTATGACCATGGCCACACAGCGCTTTATGTCATTTGCGCAGGGCGAAGGGGATCTCAAAAAGCAAAAAGACATTTTCAGTATCAGTATTGTTTTACACTTTGTTATAGGGATTATAGTCGTTATTCTTTTGGAAACTGCCGCAATATTTTTTTTCAACGGAATTCTTAAAATCGATCCCGATAGGATGGAAGCCGCCAAAATCATTTATCATTTCATGGTTTTGAGCACCTTTTTTGCGATCATCTCAGTACCATATGATGCGGTCATCAACGCACACGAACACATGCTGCTAGTGGCGATATTGGGTATTATTGAAGCTCTGTTAAAATTGGGTGTGGCTATTTATATAACGATAACCCCAAATGACAAACTTATTTCATTTGGTATTTTGATGGCAGCGATTTCAATTTTATTACTGATCATAAGGCGAGTTTACTGCCGAAGAAAATATGAAGAAGTTTCCTTTAACTACAAAAGTTGTTACAATAAGCCACTTGTCAGACAGATGACTTCATTTGCAGGATGGAGCTTTTTCACTAGCTCATCCGGCATGGTGGGCCAATACGGGCTTGGCATTGTCCTTAATCATTTTTGGGGAACACTGCTCAATACTGCCCATGGCATTGCAGGTCAAATCAGTGGTCAATTGATGGCTTTTTCCAATACCATGTTGTCGGCCCTGAACCCGATAATTGACAAGAGCGAAGGGGGCGGAAACAGAACTCTGATGGTAAATGCTTCGCTTAGCGGATCCAAATTTTCATTTATTTTATTGGCCTTTTTTGCTGTTCCATTTCTCATAGAAACTCCTTACGTTTTAGATGTTTGGTTGAAGGATGTACCAGAATGGGCCATTCTCTTTTGTAGACTTCAGGTGATTAGAAACCTAATTGAACAATTGACGATATCTATCGGAAGTTCCGTGTATGCTCAAGGAAACATTTCCGGATTTTCTAAAGTAAGAAGCGTTGTAAATCTCGCTCCAATCATTCTATCAATTATCTTGTTCAATTATGGCTTCCCGCCCTATGTATTATACATCGTATGGATTCTCTGTTGGAGTGTTTTGGGTGGGTACGTGGTTCTATATTTTGCCAATAAAAACTGCGGGATTTCGTATTCTGCCTTTATAAAGCAAGTTGCTAAACCATCATTATTACTTGTGATAGTTGTTTTTGTTCTCGGCATGATCCCTCATCTATTTACAGAAGTTGGTTTGTTAAGGTTGTTTTTGGTAGTGCTTGTTTCAGTGTTGGTTCATTTGCTAATAACATGGAATTTTTGTCTCAACCATCATGAAAAACAGCTCATCTTACAATTGCAACATCGCGTGTTGGCTTATCTAAAATCGAGGTAATGTCTGAATCGCATAAAAATAGTATTTGCCGATGACTGCCCATGAAATCATAGAAAAAATTTGGCGTAGGCTCTGGGGGAAATTGGTGAGGTTTACATATCAAAAAAAAATTAATCATCTGATTTATTTTTCTTACTGGCATTATTTATTGCATAAGAATCCTCCTCATTCAGAAAACCCCAATGCATATTTTTCTGCCAGACCAAATCCGGGAGCAGGCATTGGACATCAGATATCGAATTGGATAGGAGGGTATTGGTTTGCCAATTATTTTGATCTGCAATTTGCGCATATTCCTTTTTCTAATGGAAAATGGGAGCATTTTTTAGGATTTGGAGCAGACGAGGTTCTAGCGAAGGCTCTTTTAAAAGGAAATTATACAAAGGTAAGGGTGCCATTTTTTGATGAAAATAAACCGAAAGAGGTAGAACTAATCAGGAAAATAATCAATTCGTATGCAGGTCAAAATGTTGTATTCTTGGCCGAGCAAGATCAATTTTTTAAAGATCAATACCTCCTTCGAAGAGACTTACAGCAGAAGTTTTACAAAGCTGTAGCAAGAGTAAATGAAAAATTGATTTACGCTAAAAATCATTGCAACATTGCCATACATGTACGCCGTGGAGATATATATGTAGAAAATTCTAAAAACCCTAATTTAACCATGCGCTGGCAAAGCAATGATTATTTTGTAAATGTGCTTAGCAACACGCTCAATAAAATCAAAACAAAAAAACTGGTCAATATTTTTCTATTTTCGCAAGGAAGTGAAAAAGATTTCATGGAATTTGAGGTGTTTGAAAATGTAAAATACTGTTTAGACATGTCTGTGATGGATTCATTCTTGCACATGGTTTATGCTGATATCTTGATCACAAGCAAGAGTTCTTTTTCTTACAAACCGGCATTATTATCAAAAGGGATAAAAATATGCCCTGACAATTTTTGGCATGGCTACCCAAGTGAAGACGATTGGATAATTGCAGATGAACATGGCAATTTCAATGTTACAGAAATCAATTTGAATGACTAACTTTAGATTAAACCAAATTGTGAATCATGAATGACCCTATCTACGGCATGCCACTTAGGGCGATCCGAAAGTTTTATACAATGTATGTCCCTAATTCTTCGCACTTTGGCCGCAATTGGCAAATTTTTCCTATGAAAGAATATGCCAATGATTTGATTGCAGAAACATTGAATTCGGACAAGTCGGCAATGATTGCGAGATTTGGTTCCAACGAATTGAATTGCATGACAAATTTTCTCGGAGTTAACGCAAAGAGGGATTTGATCGGTTTTATAAAAGGAAAGAAACCCGCATGGTGGTGGGAAAATTGGATGATGAAGCAAATGAATGAAGTCGCCGGATTCTTTCCGAAGGAGCCGAAATACTTCGAGCAATTCAGCAAGTTGATGATTGAGGATCTTGCTCAGGTTGATATATTGGGCTCATGGCGCAAAGAAGAAGTGTTTTTTCAAGAAGGATTATCTTCAGCCAAAAAAGTAATGCTGGAAGATTTGGATCCATTTTTTGTTAAAAACCCTTGGACTCATGCGCTCAAGGGCAAGAAAGTGCTTGTTGTTCATCCTTTTGCCTTGACGATCCACAAGCAATTTGCCATCAAAGAAACGCTTTTTAACCCGACCTTGCTGCCTGACTTTGAATTGATCACCCTAAAAGCCGTGCAAAGCCATGGCAATGGAAAAACGGAATATTCCACGTGGTTTGAAGCCTTGCAAAGCATGAAGGATAAAATGGATAATATAGACTTTGACATCTGTATATTGGGTTGTGGAGCCTATGGGTTTCCACTCGCCGCTCATGTAAAAAAAATCGGGAAAAAGTCCGTTCATCTCGGTGGGGTATCGCAACTTTTGTTCGGGATAAAAGGAAAAAGGTATGAAGAACCCATGACCTACCCATACCACAATTTATTTAATGAGCACTGGGTGAGGCCGGATGAATCCGAAAAACCTGAGAATACAAATATTGTAGAAGGGGCTTGCTATTGGTAATCTTCGTAGGAAATAGTCAATTAAATTGAAGCAAACTTAATGCATAAAATAGGTTTCATCATTCTTAACTATAACACTCCCGAAGAGACAAAAAACTGTGTAAAATCCATAGAAGAAAGGCTAGATACACAGGATTTTCATATTGTGATAGTTGACAATTACTCGTCTGACAATAGCGGCGCACAGCTGCAAAAAGAGTTTGCCAAAAACCAAGCCATCACGGTATTGCCCAATAATGAGAATATGGGTTTTGCCAAGGGAAACAATGTTGGGTTTGCTTTTGCAAAGCATGATTTGAATTGTGATTTCATCGTAATGCTCAACAGCGATACCTATCTGCTACAAGATGATTTTGCAACAATTATCTTTGAGGAATACAATAAAAGCAAATTTGCGATTTTAGGTCCTAGAGTTATCTCGCCTAAGCATTTGTATAGTGACAATCCGGGCAGAAACACTGTTATGTCTATGCGGGAGTTAGATAATTATGTGTGGAAAGTCAGGATTCATCTTTATTTGAACCATTTGCAAATAGAAAAACCAGCTAATGATCTTCTGGCGCTATTGAAAAAATGGAAGGGTAAGCAGGGACTTTCAACTGAAACTGCAGGAGATGAAAGCTGGAAAAAAATAAGGCATGAAAATGTACTGCTCCATGGATGCTGCCTAGTATTTTCCCCTGCGTATATCGAAAGGTTTGATGGACTAGACAGTCGTACTTTTTTGTATTTGGAAGAGGATATTCTCTTTACCAAAATGATGAAAGAACAACTTTTGACGGTTTACAATCCAAAACTGAAAATATTTCACACGGAAGACGTATCTACAGATTTGATATGGAAAAGGCCAATTTTGAAAAGGAGGAATAATTATGTCTTTATCTTGCAATCTGCAAAAGTTCTGAGGGCGGTTTTGACAGAGTATCATTCAAATAAAAAGGAGATAGAGCAATGATCTGTTGGGCCAAAAAAGATAGTGCATGAAAAAAAATGCCTTACTGATAATCATATTTGCCACGTCTTTCTTGTTGATTCCTGAAATAATTGAATTGGCGGGTGCGAGTTTTGGGGCATTAAAATTCGTGAGATTTATCACACCCCTACTATTTATTTATCTCGCTATTATTGGTGTCAACCACAAACTAGATGAGAATATACTCAATAGCGAAGCGTATAAATTTTCTAAATCCATCACCCTATTTTATCTATTGATTGCATTTGTCACCCTAATTTCAAATTCACTTATTTTTTCATTTGGTTTTACTTATAGGAATTTCGTTAACGTCATTTTTCTCTTAGGCCCGGCTTTCTGTTTCTATATCATTTCACAGTATGTTGATATAAAGGGAATCAGAAAAATAATCCTTTTCCTGTTCTATGGTTTTGCGGTGCTTTATTTACTTAGCGTAGTGGTGAAGGGCGTTTCTCCCGCCGCAATTGTAAGAAGTATTTTCTCAAATGTCATTACAAATTCCGACCGACCAACGGAAAGCGTAAAATCTTTGTTGTTTGGCTTTTTTGCATTGTACTTCTTGGCAACCAAACAATACAAGCACCTTATTTTTTGTATTGTATTAACCATTATGGGGGGCAAGAGAATCGCCATTTTGGGCACATTTTTAGCGATAATCGCCTTTTTATCCATACATATATTTCCGAGGATAATTAACCTGCTGAATACTAAATGGGTGAAAATCATATTTTTCATCTTTTTGTTTGCGGTAGCACATTTCTGGATATTGATATTTTCTGGCAATTATGACGAAATATTCTCAGAATACACCGGAGTGAGTACAGATGCATTCTTGATGGGAAGACAAAATATTGCTTCCTCATTTTACAATTACCTTCCTGACAAAAGCAATTATTTCATTGGTTACGGAATAGGGTATGTAGAGAATGTTTTATACTACAAGGTGAATTATCTCACGCCTTTTCACAATGAACATCTCAGGTTGTATTTGGAACTTGGAGCTGTCTTTTTTGTGCTCTGGAGTTTTATTATGTCTAAGTATCTCTTCAAAAACAAACTGTCTGTAGCAGCATTTATCTTGCTTTTGTGCCTCATGCAAACTGATAATATTCTGATGTATGAAAACGTCATGTTCTCCTTTTATGCTGTGGTTTTTTATTCTTATTATGATGAAAAGCTAAACAAGCATGACGAAAAGGGGGAAATCGCGAACAATGAGAAAAAAACATAAGTTATGAGCTTATCTCCCATTTGTCTTTTTACTTATAACCGAGCATCGGAAACCGAAAAAGCCATAAAGGCTTTGTCCAAAAATGAACTTGCGTCAGAAAGTGAATTGTTTGTTTTTTCTGATGGTCCGAAAAATGAAAAATCGAAACGAGAAGTTGAGGCTGTTAGGGCTTTATTCCCAAAAATAAATGGATTCAAAAAAGTTGAAATTATCAAGTCATCAGAAAATAAAGGTTTGGCCAATTCGATTATTTCAGGCGTAAGCCAAATCTTAAAAAGCCATGGAAAATCCATAGTTTTGGAAGACGACCTTATCACATCATCAAACTTTCTGACGTTTATGAATCAAGCTTTGGACTACTTTGAACACAACGACAAAGTATTCAGTGTATCCGGCTATTCTATGGATTTTCCGGCTCTTATGAACTCAGAAAGCGACTATTATGCAGGATATCGAGCCTCCTCTTGGGGTTGGGCCACATGGCGGGATCCGTGGGAACGGATAGATTGGGACGTCAAAGATTATGATTCCTTTAAGTGGGATTTTATAAATCAATACAAATTTATGCGAGGTGGCTCAGACATGCCATATATGCTCTACAAACAGATGAAAGGAAAAATTGATTCATGGGCGATCAGGTGGTGTTATCATCAGTTCAAAAATGATTTGCTAACGATCTATCCCACCAAATCGAAGGTTATTAGCATCGGGTTTGGTGATAGCGCCACGCATACAAAAAAAACCACGAGGTTTGATACTGTTTTAGATCATGGAAAAAAGAAGCATTTTGACTTTTCCGGAGAGCTAAAGGTAGACAAGGTTCTTGCAAAGGAATTCCGAAATAAGTTTTCTTTTGTTAATCGTCTGAAGGATAGATTTTGAGTATGAAAAACAAAGTCCTGTTTCTACTTCACCTCCCACCACCGATTCATGGTTCGTCAATGGTCGGCCAATACATCCAGCAAAGTAAGCTAATAAATCATGAATTTGACGCCAGCTACATCAATCTTTTGGCCTCAAAAAGCATTGCAGAAACCGGCCGCTTGAGCTTGCAAAAGTTATTGGGATTTGTAAAGATCAAAATGAAATTGATCAGTGAGTTGATCATGGATAAGCCTGAACTCTGCTATTTTGCTTTGACCACAACAGGTGCCGCATTTTTTCGTGATGCAATTCTCGTGGCGATATTGAAAACCTTCGGAGTCAGGAGGGTTTATCATTTACATAACAAAGGTGTGGGGGATAAGAAAAATAATTTCTTATATAATTTTACCTATCGATTTGTTTTCAAAAACTCCAAAGTTATTTTACTGTCAGAATATCTTTATAGTGATGTAGAAGCGTTTGTTCGACAAGAAGATGTGGTTATTTGCCCAAATGGAATTCCCGAAGCGACTTATGCTGATAGCGAAAAAAACGCAATTCGTCCGATAGAAATATTGTTTCTATCCAACCTGATCAAAGCGAAAGGCGTCTTTGATTTACTTGATGCATGCCGAATAATGCATCAAAAATCCATGGATTTTCGATGCATTTTCGTTGGTGGCGAGGGGGACATCAGCAAAGAAAAATTCGAACAAAAGGTTATTGACAATGAACTTGAGGAAGTAGTGAGCTACGTAGGCCGAAAAATCGGAAAGGAAAAGCACGCGCTTTTAGCCCAAGCAGATATCTTTGCGTTTCCAACCTGCAATGATTGTTTCCCTCTCGTTTTATTGGAAGCAATGCAATTTAAATTACCAATCGTTACGACCAATGAAGGTGGGATTGGAAGTATAGTTTGCAATGGAGAATCAGGGTATATTGTGCCTCAAGGAAACCCAGAATCATTGGTAAGCAAACTGGAAAGTTTAATCGAGAATGAAAATTTGAGAAATGAAATGGGAATTGCTGGTCACGAAAAATACCTCAAGGAATTTACCTTGGAAAAATTTGAAAGCACCTTATTTTCCATCTTGAACAACACCTTGGCAAATGAATAATTCTGAAGAAGGGAAAAGCCCAAATTCAATTGGTTTATGGGATTATGATATTTTTTCAGGGTCATTATCTGAAATCAAGCTTGAGAGTAAAGACAAATTCGTAATCAATACGATCAATGCCTATTCATATGTTGTCGCAAAAAAGGACGAGCTGTTTAAGCAGGCATTAATGAGTTCTAACATTTTACTTCCTGATGGATTTCCAATAGTTTTTGCTGCCAAATATAGAAAGCAGGCCAAAATCGTAAAGATCGCCGGTGAAGATATCTTTCTACATTTATTATCTGAATTGAATGCAATCCAAGGCAAGGCTTTTTTTCTTGGGGCTTCTCAAGACACGCTAATTAAAATCTCGCAAAAATCGGAAACAGAATATCCCAATGTAGTCGTCGGCAGCTATTCGCCTCCTTTCACAGAATCTTTTTTACGGGAAGATTCCCTACAGATGTTATCGGCCATAAATAATTTCAAACCGGATGTTTTATTTATCGGCATGACGGCACCAAAGCAGGAAAAATGGGTTCATGAGCATCTGGAGTCATTAAATTCCAAAATAGTATGCTCGGTTGGTGCGGTTTTTGATTTTTATGCCGGAACGATAAAGCGCCCTTCTAAATTTTGGATTTCCATGAAATTGGAATGGTTTGTCAGACTATTGATGGAACCCAATCGACTTTGGAAAAGATATTTATACTATTCCCCTCAATTTTTTAAAGATGTTCTTTTAAAAAAAACATAGTATTTTTGGCATTGCAATCAACATGAACAAATGGCAGGAGATCAAATGATGTTATTTTTCATGTCGTTCCCTAAATATATTCAACTAACTACCGCAACTTGCGCTACTCCAAATACCTTAAAGAAGTACAACTGATTGGTGATATTCTGTTTTTGAATATTGCCTATTTCATTGTGTACGCATTAATTATAGGTCAGGTAGATATAGCTGAGCGGTCTGTATATTTTGAACCATATTTATTTTTTAATATCGCATGGATTATATCTGCATTTTTCATCAAAATACACGACGATTCAAGGACTGCCTCATTTGAATGGATAATCCGCAAGTTATTGTATGCGCTGAGTTTTTACCTGATTTTGATATTTGCCTTTTTGGGAATAAAAAATGGTGTATACGACAAGCCGTTTGTATTTTATGCCTATTGCGCCACTTCTTTTGCGATCAGTTTATTCAATATTGGTTTTATCGCATTTCTCAAATATTACCGAAAGGAGGGGTATAACTATCGCAATGTGGTGATTGTCGGCTATGGCAAAATCGCCTCGGATTTGCGAAAATATTTTACTTATAATCCCGAGTTGGGTTATCGGTTTATGGGATATTTTGACAATAAAGCCAGTAATTCTGTAGTAAGGGGCAAGGTAAGCGATGTAATGGAAATGACCAAAGCGCTGGAAGTCGATGAGATTTATTGCATCCTTCCATATCTGGATTATACAGAAGTAAACCAACTTACAAAGTTTGCTGAGGATAATTTCATTAAAATCCATGCTATCCCGGATTTTCGTGGATTTCCATATAAAAAGATCGAAGTACAATTGTATGATGTCATACCGGTGTTGAATTTTCCTTCACAGCCATTAGACGATCACTTCAATAGATTGCTAAAGCGTATTTTTGATATTGTGATAACCGTTTTTTTGGGAATATTTGTGTTTTCTTGGTTAGTTCCGCTAATCGCCATATTGATAAAGGCCGATTCTAAAGGATCCGTTTTTTTTAAACAAATGCGCTCTGGGATCAACAACGAGCCTTTTGTCTGTTATAAATTTAGGACTATGGAAGAAAATGAAGTTTCAGACCAGCGGCAAGCAACCAAGACCGATCCTAGGGTCACAAGGATTGGTGCGATCTTACGAATGACCAACATCGACGAAGTACCTCAGTTTCTCAACGTGCTAAAAGGGGAAATGTCCATAGTAGGACCCAGGCCGCACATGCTCAAACATACCGAGGAGTTTTACCAGCAAGTGGATAAATTTATGCTCCGGCACTATGTAAAGCCGGGGATCACCGGACTAGCTCAAGCAAAAGGCTACAGAGGTGAGACCAACACGCATTATAAGCTAAAAAATCGTGTGAAATTAGATCGATTTTATGTAGAAAACTGGTCTTTGCTATTTGATATTAAAATATTGATTTCTACTTTTTTTGTGATGCTAAAAGGTGATAAAAACGCCTATTAGAAATAGACTACTTCTTAGTGGACTACATAGACTTCAAGCGTTATTATAATAAATTTCCTATTTTTGCATTTTAGTTGGGCAAGGAATGACAGGGAGGACTTTTATATTATCAGTGTTTTTTTTTCAAATTTGGGCGAGTTCCATGCAGGCCCAAAGCGATTCACTTTCTTTTCATACAGACTTATACTTTCTCGCTGCTACTCAAGACTTTCAACCCCACTGGCAAGTTTCCAACCGATATGGCATTTTTGACAAAGATGATAAAGCAGAAGTTGTCGGACTGGCCGGTGTAGCATATCAATTTGATTTTGGCAAGCGTTGGAAGGCAGAGAGCGAACTTGAAATCAATCTGAAATCGGATATTTCCAGCAGTTATCTACAACAGGCTTATTTCAATTTATACTATGGCAAATTACAGCTAAAGATCGGCAAAGAGGCTTACACTATCGGGCAGTACAGTGATGATTTAAGCTCAGGATCCTTATTTGTAAGCAACAATGCCAGACCCATGCCACGCATCGGCATTGGGTTTTATGACTACACAAGAGCACCCTTTATCGGTAAATATGTTGAATTCAAAGGGGCTATGAATTTTGGGATACTTGATGATGACCGCTCAGAATATAATGGAACAGATCATCCCTTGTACCATGAAAAATTCTTTTACCTGAGAAGTACAACCTTGCCAGTAAACGTGCATCTAGGTATAAACCACAGTGCTCAATTTGGAGGTACGCAATACAATGGCACCAAAATAGAAACAGATTTTATGGCTACTTTTTTCGGGAAAAGTTCGGGTAAAATAGGGGGAGGAGAATCAACAAATGTGGCTGGAGCACATTTTGGAATATATGACATCGGCCTGAATTGGAAAATCAATGACCATGGATTTACCATGTATTTTCAAAAACCTTTTAGCGATGGGTCGGGAATGAAACTGGGCAGCAAGGACAAATCTGTGGGCCTTCTCATCGAGTCTAATGAAAAGGGTTTGATTTCAAGTATTTTATATGAGTATATCAATACCATACACCAAAGTGGCAATGGTACCCCTGATCCTATATTGGATGAGGAACTAATATTTACAGACCAGATTGATGATTTAGACAAATTCATGCTCGAAAATTTTGACACGGTTACGGTTGGTATTACAAAAGAAGCTTTTTCAACCTTCTTGATGGATGAACTGAATTATGGAAATAGGTTTGGCGGTAGGGACGATCACTACAATAACTATCTCTATCCCCGGGGCCAGTCATATCACAAAAATGCGATCGGTTCATCACTGTTTTTATCTCAAGACGACATGAAAGTTATTAACGACGACTTTGATGGACAGTACGACAGATACTTTGTATCCAACAGGGTCGAAGCTCACCACCTTGCCTTTGAAGGTTATTTGGGAAAGCATTTTTCCTATCGAGCAAAATTGACCTATACCAAAAATCGCGGCTCTTATGCTGGAGCAAACCAGGGAAGGTACAATTGGGCTTCAATCGAAAACCCTGAGTATTACAATTCCTATTATTTCAAAGAGGTCCTCAAACAAGGCTATACTTTTTTAGAAGTCAATTACACAATTCCAAAATGGAAAGGTATGAGCATCTCTTCTTCCATAGCCTATGATTTTGGAGAGATGTACCACAACTTTGGAATTCTCTTTGGGTTCCATTATGATGGAATGTTCTCCCTTGGGAAAAAGAAATGACATCTCGGACTTTCATGGATTTTAGAGGCTTTTTGCAAGTAAAAAGCCTCTAAAATCCATGATTAAAACCCTAGCACCAAGAAACTTTCATTGAGCAAGTTTTCCCTGTTGTAGCGAAATCGCTCGCCACTTTTCTTGTGTGTTACTTTTCCTCCTGCCGCTTCCACAATGGCTTGTCCGGCACCCGTGTCCCACTCCATTGTCGGGCCGTGCCGGTAATACATATCAGCTTTTCCTTCCGCTACCATGCAAAATTTCAGCGAACTTCCGATCGATATCGTTTCTACAACATCGTAGCTCTTTAAGAGTGCTTCCTCCTCCTCTGACGAATGCGATCTACTGCCAACGGCAATCCTATTGGATTCTTTGCTATTGACTTTTAATGGATTTTTGATGCTTTTTTCATCAATTATATAAGCAGAATTGTTGAGGCTATCGCCGACATATAGCTTGTTGAGCACAGGTGCATAGATCACCCCAAGCACTGGGTAGCCATTTTCGATCAAGGCGATATTAACAGTGAACTCACCATTCTTTTTGATAAATTCTTTCGTGCCGTCCAAAGGATCAACTAACCAAAATTTCTTCCAATCTTTTCTGTCTTTGTAGTCAATGGTTTTACCCTCCTCTGAAAGAATCGGAATTTCGGGATAATATTTTTTCAAAGCCGCTACTATCACTTCATTGCTGGCTTTGTCCGCCAAGGTAAGTGGAGAGTCGTCGGATTTGTGTTCTACTTGAGCCGATAACTTGTCGTCGTGATAAATAGCCAATATTTGTTTTCCTGCCGCTATAGCTATGTCCTTTACATTATCCACCATTGTTTGATTTTATAAATTGAATAACAAGATTTTGTTGGGCCGAAATTAGTGACATAAATTACTTTATTCATCTATTAATACTATTTTTGCCAAAATTTTATTTGTGTGGAAAACATATATCCGATATTCGATTCTATTCTGTCGTTAGAAGACAAAGAGAAAATGTTGAAGCAGCATTCGTTAGTGGTGTGGCTTGTAGGTCTCTCAGGATCAGGCAAGAGCACGCTTGCAACAAGCCTAGAGAATGCACTCCATCAGATGGGATACCTAACGCAAATTCTAGACGGAGACAATCTCAGAAGCGGAATAAACAATAACCTGTCATTTACCGAAGCGGACAGGATAGAAAATATTAGGCGAGCAGCAGAAGTTTCCAAACTATTTGCCAATTGTGGCGTTATTACCATTTCCTCTCTGATCAGTCCCACGCAGGAAATCAGGGACATGGCTAGAGAGATTATCGGCGACAGATACGTCGAGGTTTATGTCAACTGCCCGATAGAGGTCTGTGAGGCTAGAGATGTGAAAGGATTGTACCGACGTGCCAGAAATGGAGAAATCAAAAATTTTACCGGAATAGATTCACCGTTTGAAGCACCTGTAGATCCTGATATAGAAATTAAAACAGATATGAATACCATAGAACACTGTCATAATCAACTGGTAGAACAACTAATAGGAAAAATTAAATTTGAAGAATAATAATGCAAAAATATCATCTTTCACATTTAAGTCAACTCGAAAACGAAGCTGTATTCATCATGCGCGAAGTGGCTTCGCAATTTGAAAAACCGGTCTTATTATTTTCCGGAGGAAAGGATTCCATCGTCATGGTTCGATTAGCACAAAAAGCATTTTGGCCTGCAAAAATTCCCTTTCCCTTGATGCACATCGATACTGGTCATAACTTTGAGGAGACCATCGAGTTTCGGGACAACCTTGTAAAAGAATTAGGGGTCGAATTGATTGTAGCCTCTGTGCAGGAATCTATAGATGAAGGGAAGGCTGTTGAGGAAAAAGGAGCCAACCCTAGCCGAAACAAACTTCAAATAGTGACGCTTCTCGATGGAATCGAGAAACATAAATTTGATGCCGCATTTGGCGGAGGGCGAAGGGATGAAGAAAAAGCCAGAGCCAAAGAAAGGTTCTTTTCTCACAGAGATGAATTTGGCCAGTGGGACCCTAAAAACCAACGTCCTGAATTGTGGAACCTTTTCAATGGTAAAAAACACATGGGAGAGCATTTTCGGGTTTTCCCATTGAGTAACTGGACGGAGATGGACGTATGGCAGTACATTGCAGCTGAAAACATTCCTATCCCCCACATTTATTATACCCATGAACGTGAAGTTGTGAAGCGTGATGGCGTTTATCTTGCCAATTCACCATTTATTTCCTTGCTTGAGGGTGAGAAAATTGAAAAAAAACAAATCCGATTTAGAACAATTGGAGATATGACGTGTACGGGGGCTGTAGTTTCCGATGCTTCGAAAATCGAAGACATCATCATGGAAGTATCTGCGGCGAGGGAAACGGAAAGAGGTACCAGAACAGATGACAAACGATCAGAAGCTGCCATGGAAGACCGAAAAAAGGAAGGTTATTTTTAGAAAATATTATTAGGACTATGAATACTATAGAAAAGGAATTTTCTACTGAAGAATATTTAAATATGGATTTATTGCGCTTTACCACTGCCGGTTCGGTAGATGATGGCAAAAGCACATTGATTGGCAGGTTGCTGCACGATTCTAAATCTATATTCGAGGATCAAATGGATGCAGTTGAGCTAGCAAGTAAAAATATGGGGGATCATCAGGTAAACTTAGCATTGCTGACTGATGGACTTCGTGCCGAGCGAGAGCAAGGGATTACCATCGACGTGGCATATCGCTATTTTGCTACCCCAAAGCGTAAATTTATTATTGCAGATACTCCTGGGCACATCCAATATACCCGTAATATGGTGACAGGTGCTTCAACAGCAAATCTGGCAATAATCCTTGTGGATGCACGCCATGGTGTAGTTGAACAAACCTGTCGGCATGCATTTATTGCTTCGCTGTTACAGATCAAGCATCTGGTAATTTGCATCAACAAAATGGACCTTGTTGATTTTAGCGAAGAGGTTTTTACGAAGATCAAAGGGCAGTTTGACGATTTTAGCTCCAAACTCGAGATCCAAGACATTCAATACATTCCCATCAGCGCACTGAAAGGGGATAATGTAGTTGACAAATCTGAAAATACCCCATGGTTTGATGGGTCTACACTGCTTTATACATTGGAAAATGTGCATATCGCAAGCGATTATAATTTTGTAGATTGCCGATTTCCTGTACAGCGTGTTATCCGCCCCCAATCTGAGAAGTATCATGATTTTAGAGGATATGCTGGTAAAATAGAAGGTGGCGTTTTCAAACCAGGTGATGAGGTTCTAGCCCTTCCATCAGGTTTTACCACCAAAATAAAGTCTATTGAAACCATGAACGGCCCAATTGGCGAAGCGTTTCCTCCTGAGAATATAGTGATGACATTAGAGGATGAAATTGATATTAGCAGGGGTGATATGATTGCCAAACCAAATAACCAACCTAAGTCTGGTCAGGATATCGAGTTGATGATTTGCTGGTTGAATGAAAAGAAAATAATTCCTGGAGGTAAGTATGGCATTCGGCATACCACTAAAGATGCGAGGTGCATTGTAAAGGACATTAGGTACAAAGTAGATATTAATACACTGCACAAGATCGAAGATGACTTGAGTTTGGGCTTGAATGAAATCGGAAGAATACACGTTCGTACTACGCAGCCTTTCTTTTATGACAGCTATAAAAAGAACCGTGGAACTGGAAGTGTAATACTCGTTGATGAAAATACCAATGAAACTGTCGGAGCGGGAATGATTATATAAATGACATGAAGGAAAAGGTTGAGGCATTAAAAGAGGAAATTTCTAATTACGTAGCAACAAATAAAGATCAACTGGAAGCATTCCGGTTGAAATTTATTAGTAGAAAAAGTGTAATTGGAGATTTGTTTTCCAACCTGAAAGATGTAGCCCAAGAAGACCGGAAAGCCATGGGTAGCATTTTAAATGAGTTGAAAAACCATGCGCAGGGCATGTTTAAGGATTTAGCAACCTCCCTTGAAAACAATCAAGAAGAGGCTTCTGAGGCTCCGATTGACCTTACGCTCCCTCCTGTTCCTGATACTCTTGGTAGCCTTCATCCATTGTCTATTACTAAAAAAAGAATTCAGGAAATATTTGAGCGCATTGGTTTTAATATTTCCTATGGCCCGGAAATCGAAGATGATTGGCACAATTTTACCGCACTCAATTTTCCTGAAAACCATCCAGCACGTGAAATGCAGGATACTTTCTTTATAGAAAAAGACCCTGATATTGCGCTTAGGACACATACTTCGTCTGTACAAGTACGCGTGATGGAAAATGATAAACCACCTATCCGCACACTTTCTCCAGGAAGAGTCTTTAGAAATGAAGCAATTTCAGTTCGTGCCCATTGCATCTTTCATCAGGTTGAAGGGCTTTACGTAGATAGAAATGTGAGCTTTGCAGATTTGAAGCAAACTATGCTTTATTTTGCTAAGGAGTTTTTTGGGAAAGACACTAAGATCAGACTCAGACCGTCCTTTTTCCCCTTTACCGAACCGAGCGCCGAATTGGATATTTCATGCTTTATTTGCAACCAAAAAGGCTGCAAAATATGCAAGCACACCGGTTGGGTGGAAATTGGTGGGTGTGGGATGGTAGATCCAAATGTCCTGCAAAATTGTAAGATCGATCCGGAGGCTTATACTGGGTTTGCATTTGGCATGGGAATAGAACGCATTACTATGCTAAAATACCAGGTTAACGATATCAGGCTGTTTACTGAAAACGATATTCGTTTTTTGCGGCAGTTTAGATCTTTCAACTAATACTTTCGCCAATAAACTATCGTTTGGGAGGTAATGCATAAATTACTATTACTCAATTTAATTTTAATCTTATCATTTATTTCGTGCAACAACGAAACTCCTGATGAGATCATTCCATTTGCATTTGTTAGTCAGGATATAAATCTCAATCTGATACAATATCAAGATTTGCGAAGACCGGGAGGGTATATTTACATTGCTCCGGGTGATAACTCTGGATATAAGGGGCTGATTGTATATCACGACGGTGATGGCACGTATCGAGCATTTGAGCGAGCATGTTCTTTTGATCCACGTGCAGATTGTGACCCTGTTATTGTGGACGATTCAGGAATTTTTCTTGCGCATGAGTGTTGTCATTCTACCTTCGATTTTAATGGAAATCCTACTGGTGGCCCGGCTTCCTTATCTCTTATGCAATATTATACTTATGTGGATGGAATCTATTTAAAAATCAGCAATAATTAAAAATCTGACTTTACTCCCTTTTATCTTAGATCAATTATTGCAGATAAAATGCTCAAATTTCCATTATTCAGACTTGTCCAAACGGGGCGGACAAAACCTCCATACGCGGAAATATTGATATAATCCCCCATATAAATATCCGAATTTGGTTCGAATGGTTCTTGGCTGATTTTTTCATTTTCGAATGTTTCTCCACCATCTGTAGATATGGCCAAATATACATCGGTTCTTAGGTCATCATAGTTTCTACGATCATAAAAAACTATATATACATGTCCGGTGATGGGATCCACAGCCATCCAATTATAACATTGGTGCTTCCCTATCATATCCGATTTATCGTCGTTAACCTTAATTGGTTCTGACCAGGTTTCCCCCTTATCCTGTGATTTGGATAGCCATACGTCCGTATCA
Source organism: Bacteroidia bacterium (assembly GCA_030426345.1). Taxonomy (GTDB): domain Bacteria; phylum Bacteroidota; class Bacteroidia; order Cytophagales; family Cyclobacteriaceae; genus JAAUQL01. Next base: position 15,528 of record JAUHYU010000053.1, on the reverse strand, counting down.
TTTTCTCCATTCCTTTGGTCTGACCAGTTGACGTAAATAGTTCCATGGTAATCGCCGTAGCTGATGTCACAACCACTGACAGGCGCACCGGCAGCCATACCAAATCCAGGCACGTTTAGATGCCATCCTCCCGGTTGATCTGCCACTACAACATCCTTTTTGAGCCAGGTAACGCCTCCATCTAGGGAGCGGTCTAAATATATTTTTTCGTCATATGCCCAAGACACGTATACTTCCTGCTCTGGTCCGGCTGTTGGTGTGGCACCAATTGGCGTTTTGGAAGTTCCGGTGCAGTTACCTCCGTATTGATTGAGCCTGATTGCTGAAGTCCAGCTAATCCCCCTGTCATTTGAAAATGACAACATTATGTTAGAACTATCTTGCGGGTTGGAGGAATCGTAGTGATCATATTGCGTCCAAGTAGTATAAATACGGCCAGAAGTTTCGTCAAAGGCGGCCCAAGCCTTTTCGTTTTTTTTTGGTGGGTTTAAGCCAATAAAAGAGCCGCTGTTCCATGATTTTCCATTCATGGATTTTTGACATATTATCCTGTCCATTACCATATCACTTTCCCATCCCATCTTCTTTGGATCAGAAAGATGGAAATAGTAAAATGACCCTGAGTTATCTGCCAAAATGCATGGATCCCCAAAATCACCATACTTAGATTTCACCTTACGATCATCCCAAGTTTTGCCAAAGTCTTTGGATAGGTATATTCTATTCTGCTTGGTTTTTGTACCACTTGTCTGCATCGTTTTTTCACTGATGAAGCTTGCAACCATGACATTGGGAGACATTGGGCTAATATAAATGGCTGGCTGGCATGGCCCAATCCCATTTACTTTGTCGCTGGCAATAGTGACAATTTCATATTGGCCATAGCAAAAAGTAAAGCTGAATGAAAAGACTATCCCAATAAGTTTAAGCCACACAATTTTATTCATCTGTTTTCAGTTGATGCATTTCTATGCTGAATATAATTCTTAAAATACCAAAATTCCAAACCCAAAGAAACTGTTTTAGTTATAAAGAACATCTACCGACAAGCGAAATCAGGAAATTATAGCTAAGAAACCATGGAAATAAACATGATTTTGATCTGTAAATCATGTACATTTCCTAAAACAGCCTAGGGAAGAAGATATGTAAACGATTATGGAATTATAATTTTCATATATTGCAGAAACACCTGAAATAAGCAGCTATTTTTTAAATAACACTCCATGGAAAAAAAGGGGATTGTAGCCCATCTCGAAGCCGTAAATGAGCATGAAAGGGAACCTATACCAAAATCCAAACTCAAGGGTCTCAAAAGTTTTATTGGCATGTATGCCGGTGAGCATACGGCGGGAACAGAATTTGTCATCGGCCCCCTTTTCGTTGTTCATGGGGTCACAGCCTCAGATTTGATATTCGGTTTGTTGGTCGGCAATCTGCTAGCAGTTTTGAGCTGGGCATTTCTGTGTGCGCCAATTGCTGTGAAGTTACGATATACTATGTATTTTCAATTGGAAAAAATTTGCGGCACAAGTCTGGTGAAGTTATACAATCTGGTCAATGGAGTCATGTTCTGCTTTTTGGCTGGATCTATGATCGCCGTTTCTGCCACTGCGGTAGGAATTCCATTCGGATTGGAAATGCCTTCGCTGAACGATGTATTCCCAAATAGTGTTGGATGGGTGATCACGGTATTTGCCATCGGCACCATCACGACAGTAGTTGCGATGTTTGGTTATCAGCAAGTTTCTAAATTTGCCAATGTAGCTGCACCCTGGATGATATTTATCTTTCTGGCAGCTGCTTTTGCAGTATTGCCTGATTTAGGAGTACATTCCATCTCTGATTTTTGGTCTGTCGCCAATTCGAAAATTTGGAGTGGTGTAGCCGCAGAAGGACAAACCCAGTTTACCTTTTGGCATGTGGTGTTCTTTGGGTGGTTTGTCAATATGGCCATGCACATCGGCATGTCTGATCTGTCTATTTTCAGATATGCAAAAAAATGGCAATACGGTTTTTCTACAGCAACAGGCATGTACATCGGACATTATTTCGCCTGGTTAGCATCTGGGATTTTGTATGCGCTCTTCTTACAGCAATCTAACAACAGTGCGGAATTTGCACCTGGAGTTGTGGCTTACAATGCCGCAGGAATCGCCGGTGCAGTATGTGTAATCATCGCAGGATGGACCACCGCTAATCCGACGATATATCGGGCGGGTTTGGCATTTCAATCTTTAGCACCGTTGAGTAAAACATGGAAAGTCACATTAGTTACGGGTCTGGTGACGACAATAGCAGCATGCTTCCCAGCTTTGGTAATGAATCTCCTTGGTTTTGTGGCACTTTATGGATTTATGCTCATGCCGATGGGTGCCGTTATATTTATTGATTTTTATGTGTTGAGGAGGTTTGGTTTATCTGATTTTTATGCAGAGAAAACAGGTATAAAGCTAAATTGGGCTGCTGCTGCTGCATGGGGCATCACGCTTCTGTCGGGCCTTCTTATGAATATGGTCATGGGAATTGAGGTCTTTTTTCTTGGGCTTCCCGGCTGGTTTATAGCAGCAATAGTTTATATCCTCTTCAGCAAATTATACCAAAAAACACACCTACTCAAAACAGAAGCACTATGAACATCATTCTGAAAATAATCTCTTATCTGGCCTTAGCGGGAACAATAGTTCCCGCACTATTGGTATTTTCTGGCGACATGGATTTGCAAACCAATAAAAATATCATGGCTATTTCCATGGTCGTATGGTTTGTAACTGCACCGCTCTGGATCAATAAGAAAAGTGATGAAGTTTTAGAATAGTTTTATTTTAAACAGCTTTTCAGTCCCTTTTCAAGCGACTCTTTTTTTATCTGGCTGCCTATAAAAACTATTTTACTCTTTCTGATTTCACCCTCCATCCACGAGCTGCCCAATTCTATTTTGCTGCTCGATCGCACTGATTGAAAAATGATTTTGTGCGTTTCTCCATCGAGGTTCAGCACACCCTTAATCCTGTATAGCTGCTGACTACTCATGAAAAGCAGCATGTTGATCCAGTGCTCAAATTTATCAGCTAGAATCGGCTCTTTGAATTCAAAGCTGTGCGCCACCATGTCGCTGTGGTGATGGTGATGTGCCGGATTGAGAAATTTATTTTCTAACCGGTCGCTGTCATATGCTCTCAAACTGAGCAAATCCCGACCAGCTTTTCCGAAGTTGCATGGAATTATGGGGGATTCCACAGCATATTTGCTCAGCAATTGCATGGCCTCTTCGAGCTGTGTGGCCGTCACCAGATCTACTTTATTGAGCAAGATCAAATCTGAAAAGGCAACTTGCTTGACCGCTTCCCCACGCTCCTGCAAGTTTATGACTACATCATACGCATCAGCAAGGCAAATTGTCCCGTCCAGAATAAACTTGGAGCCTTTGTTTGGCCCAATAAATGCCGCGGCTATCCCATCAGGTTCTGCAATACCAGTGGTCTCAATGATCAAATGGTCAAATTGGTATGTGTCCTGAGCGAGCTTTTGCAGTAATTCACCAAGCTCTACATTGAGCGAACAACAAATGCAGCCGTTAGAAAGCTCAAAAATTCCATCATTTGCATTGACAACCAATTCCTGATCAATGGGGATATCTCCAAATTCATTTTCTATAATGGCGAATTTCTTATTAGGATATTCGGCAATCAGCACGTTCAATAGTGTGGTTTTGCCAGCACCAAGAAATCCCGTAATGATCGTGACGGGAATTTTATTTTTTGTCATGATTGTGTTTTTTTGGTGGAACCGGGTCGTAGCCACTCCCTCCCCACGGATGGCAAGTCCCAATCCTTCTGAAACCCATGACCAACCCTTTCCATGGCCCATGGATTTTGAGGGCTTCTATCATATATTGTGAACATGTAGGTGTGTACCTGCATGCCCCAGGAAACATTGGGGAAATGGCCGATTGGTAAAACTTTACCAAGCCTATAAAAATCCATGAAAATATAGCTTTTATACCCAAGACCGATATTTTTAATTGGACACAAAAATAACAAATGATCCATTGTACTTTTTCGTTTTAAACAAAATCTAGCGAATTGGATTATATTCTAATAGATGGACAATTGGTTTATCTTTCGGCAGTGGTATAAAATGACTAACTTTGTGTGTCGTAATCCAATAAATAGATGTTATCAAAAATGATTGCTCCAGATAAGTTTGAAAAAATAAAAGAATTGTTCAGGCAATACCTGGAGGATAAAAAGCTGCGAAAAACGCCAGAGCGGTTTGCTATCTTGAAGGAGATTTACATGAATGAGGGCCATTTTGATGTTGAGTCTTTATACATCAATATGAAGAATAAGGATTATAGAGTGAGCCGCGCAACTGTTTATAATACCCTGGATCTCTTGCTAGAATGTGATTTGGTAAAAAAACATCAGTTTGGAAAGAACTTATCTCTTTATGAAAAATCACACGGATACCGACAGCATGACCATGTGATCTGCACCAAAACCAAACAAATATTTGAATTCTGTGATCCAAGGATTATTGAAATTCAAAAGCTTGTAGAAGAAACATTTAATTTTACGGTCTCTAGTCATACACTTTACTTTTATGGTCAAGTAAATACGTCCAACAATGAAACCATGTGATGGGTTTGCGGCTTGTGTCGTTTAAGTGACTTTACCTTCAAACAAAATGAAAGTTTTCCGTCAGAAATTAATTTTAAGTAAGTACCTTTGTTATTATATTTTAAAAGCCGTAAAATTGCGGTTCAATTGGATAAAACCAAAAGATGGAATTTAGATTTAATCCTATAAATGAAAAAATTTCTGCATCAAAACGATGTGCCTGCTGGTACTGGTGTTGTTGCATGCAAATTTATGGGAAAGGTTTATTGGGATTAATCCAAGATAGATAGTGGTATATAACTAAAAATAATAGGATAAGACTCAAGCCTTTCTCACCAAAAGAGAAAGGCTTTTTTATTTCCAGAAAATCAAAAAATTATGCAAAGCTTCAGAAGTGAGTTAGAAAATTTGAACAACCCGGTAGTCGAAAACGACATCATTGATCTTGCCGAAAAGATTTCGCTTTTCAAAAACCTCAAAATGGACGATGATAAATTTCGTAGCGTAAGACTTGCGCGTGGAATCTACGGACAGCGGCAACCCGGAGTACAAATGATCAGGATTAAGGTTCCTTATGGAAAGCTTACCTTCAAGAAATTAAGAAGGATTGCGGATCTTTCGGACGAGTATGCAAGCAGCAAACTGCATGCGACCACTCGACAAGATATTCAAATCCACTATGTTAGTTTGGACAAAACACCCGAACTGTGGGCCAAACTGTCGCAAGACGATATTACCATTCGTGAAGCTTGTGGAAATACCGTCAGAAATGTGACCGGATCTGATAAAGCAGGCATTGATCCCAATGAGCCATTTGATGTGAGTCCTTATGCTCAGGCTGCGTTTGAATATTTTTTGAGAAATCCTGTTTGCCAGGAAATGGGCAGGAAATTTAAGATCTCGTTTTCATCCAGCGATGATGATTCAGCTTTCGCATTTATTCATGATGTTGGGGTCATCCCAAAGATCAAAATAGTGGATGGGAAAGAAGTACGTGGGTTTAAGGTATATGTTGGTGGTGGTCTTGGGGCTCAGCCATTTTTGGCTTTGAAAGCATTTGACTTTCTGGAAGAAGACCAGTTGATTCCCTTTACCGAAGGGTTGTTGAGGGTTTTTGACCGTTATGGAGAAAGAGCGAGAAGGAACAAGGCAAGGTTAAAGTATTTATTGAAAGATATTGGCCTTGAAGAACTACTGAGACTTGTGGAAGAAGAGCGAAAAGCTTTAAGCACAAAATCATTCAAAATAGATCATTCATCGGAAAATCAATTGCCAAAACTTCCCGCTCCGGCAGATTATTCAGAGGTAGAAGTAAGTGATCCAGAGAAGTTTGACAAGTGGGTGCGTACCAATGTATTCGAACAAAAACAGTCTGGATTCCATGGGGTTTATGTCAAACTATTGCTTGGCGATATGTCTTCTGATTTGGCACGGAGGTTTGCCGACATCGCAGAAAAATATGCAGGAGACGATATCCGTATCACAGTCAATCAAGGATATCTGCTAAAATTTGTCACCAAAGATACCTTAAAACCACTATTTAACGAATTGAATAGGGTTGGGTTGGCAGAGCCTGGGTTTGACAGCACAGCCGATATCACAGCATGCCCTGGTACTGATACTTGTAATCTTGGAATTTCAAGTAGTACAGGTGTTGCCCGTGCTTTGGAAGATGTAATCAGAAACGAATACCCTGAATTGGTACACAACAACGATGTGAAAATAAAAATCAGTGGTTGCCCAAACTCATGTGGACAGCACGGACTTGCCAGTATTGGATTTCATGGCAGTTCTATAAAAAATGGACAATATGTGCTGCCAGCGGTTCAAGTGATGCTTGGAGGTGGGGTGAATTATGATGGGGAAGGAGAAGTAGCCGAGCGGGTGATCAAGCTGCCTAGTAAGCGTGCTACTGACGCACTGAGATATTTGCTTGACGACTATGAAGCTAATGGCAATGATGGTGAATATTTTAAAGATTATTTCAAGCGCCAAGGCAAACCGTATTTCTATACACTTTTGAAACCATTAGCTGATTTGAAAACTGTTGTCGATATGGATTATGTTGACTGGAGCCAAGAGAATAAATTTTTCGTCCATACAGCAGTTGGAGAATGTGCGGGTGTGATTATTGACTTGGTTTCTACTTTATTGTTCGATTCGGATGAAAAACTGGAATGGGCAGAACAGGCATTAAAAGAACAAAAGTATTCTGATTCCATATATCACAGCTATAATGTGTTTTTGAACAGTGCCAAGGCCATGTTATTGAGTGAAGATGTAAAAAACAATACGCAAATGGCAGTGATCAATGATTTTGATAAGCTATTCGTGGAAACGGGATTGTTTCAGTTTGAAGAGGGTTCATTGAAAGAGCATATTTTGCAAATTAACAAACATGAGCCAACTGAAGATTTTGCAAAAAAATATTTCCAAAATGCTTCTGATTTCTTGAAGAAATTAAAAGCAGTTCGTGAAGATGAAGCTGTAAAAGCAGTATAATTTATGAAAGATAAATCCCAATCAGCGAAACTGACTTTAGTAGGGGCAGGTCCAGGAGATCAGGACCTGATTACCGTCAAGGGAATAAAGGTTTTGGCTGAGGCAGATGTGATATTATACGATGCGTTGGTAAATGAAGCTTTGCTGGAATACGCACCAGCGCGGGCCAAGAAGATATTTGTGGGCAAGCGAGCTGGAATGCACAGTGTACAGCAGAATGAAATCAATCGCCTGATCATAAAATATGCGCATAGCCATGGACACGTAGTTCGGCTAAAAGGAGGTGATCCTTTTGTATTTGGCAGGGGTTTAGAAGAGATAGAAGTGGCAAAATCCCATGGAATTGAGACGGCTTTTGTGCCAGGAATAAGCAGTGCACTATCTGTGCCTGCCATGCAAAATATTCCGATGACGCATCGTGGCACATCAGAAAGCTTCTGGGTGGTAACGGGAACCACTAGAGATGAAAAATTATCCAGAGATTTACATCTTGCTGCTCAATCGAGCGCAACTGTTGTGATCTTGATGGGTATGAAAAAATTAAATGATATCGTGGAAGTTTTTATGGCTTCCGGTAAGAAGGACACTCCTGTAGCTATCGTACAAAACGGTTCCCGGCCAGATGAAAAGTTGGGTCTGGGGATCGTTTCTACGATTTCTACCATTGCAAAGCAAAATGGGTTATCCTCTCCAGCCATTATTGTAATTGGCGAGATAGTGAGATACACCAAAAAAGAAGCTTTTGCAGATCTTGTTCATGAGTATATCAAATAACCAAGTAGCAATGCCTTATGGGACAGAATAAGTTATATCCGATTTTTCTTAAACTAGAAAACCTGCACACGCTCATAGTAGGTGCGGGCAATGTGGGTTTAGAAAAATTGATTGCGCTTCTTAACAATAGCCCAGAGGCAAATATCACGATTGTTGCTGATGAAATAATGGACGAGATAGCCGGTTTGGTAAGTAAAAAACCTAATGTCAAATTGATAAATCGTAAATTTTTCACTGGCGACCTTGATGGGAAGGATGTGCTTATTTTGGCTACAAATGACCGTAAACTCCATGAACGCATCAAAGCTATTGCACGGGAAAAACGCATACTGACCAACGTCGCAGATACCCCGGATCTCTGTGACTTTTACCTTGGGTCGGTGGTGCAAAAAGGCGATTTGAAAATAGGCATCAGTACGAATGGAAAATCCCCTACATTTGCCAAGCGCTTCAGAGAGTATCTGGAAGAATTCCTGCCCGATAATCTACAGGAATTAATGGATAATTTAAATAAGTATAGAAATAGCTTGAAAGGAGATTTTCAGTTTAAAGTCAAAGCCTTAAACGATCTGACTTCTTCTATTTTATTAAAAAAGCCAACAGCATAACATGATAGCGGCATTAAAAAATAATAAATCAGTTAATCCATTGAGTGTGACTGCAAAAAAGCCAGACCTTAACTTGCTGAATGAGAAGTATAAAAAACTTTCTCCTGTAGAGCGTATCAAAGAAATTTACAATGATTTCGACAATATCTTGTTGTCTTCTTCTTTTGGCACTACTGCGGTTTTTCAGCTATATCTGTTTCATAAAGCAGAAGTAAATCAACCCGTACATTTTATTGATACCACTTATCATTTTGAGGAGACACTAAAGTATCGGGACGAACTTACAAAGCTATTTGATTTGGAGGTAATCAATATTATGCCTGATAAAAAGGATAATAAATACTCCCTGGAGGCAGAACTTTGGCGTTATGACCCTGACGAATGCTGCAGTATCAATAAGGTAAAACCATTTGAAAAGGTAAAAGCAGAATTCGATCTTTGGGTATCCGGCCTCATGTCGTGGCAAAGCAGCCATCGTGAGAATCTTAATATCTTTGAAGAAAAAAATGGACTCATTAAGTTTTATCCTATTTTGGATGTAACGGAAGAGGAAGCTCAACGAATAATTGAAGAAAACAAACTGCCAATCCATCCTTTAAAGCCCTTGGGCTATGAGTCCATCGGATGTAAACATTGTACCCTGAAAGGAAAGAAACGTAAGGGAAGGTGGGCGCAAACCGTGAAAACGGAATGCGGACTTCATTTGTAGTGCTGGTTTGGCGCGAAATAAAAAATGCATCGTCACTTTGCTAATTATATGTAGCAAAAGGATCGTGCATTTTTTTCAAAGGGATTTTTCCTTTAGTTGATAATTTCTTCATTATCTTTCTGATGGTTTTAGAAATAAATTCTACGTATTCTGTTTAATCCCGTATTTCTATGAAAATTCTGATCACAATACTTTTGCTTGTTTCAGTCTCTGCATTTGCGCAAAATGATATAAGTTTCGAAGATTATAACCCCAAATCCACATTGGTGGTTCCGGGAAATTCTGTAAACAAAGCCAAGTATCCATTTATTGATATCCACAGTCACCAATCTCGTATGGGCTCACAAGACCTTTCTGGGCTGATCAAGGACATGGACAAAATCAATATGGGAATTATGATCAATTTGAGCGGTGGGTCTGGCGAAAGGCTGAAACAGGCATTAGAAAATGTGAAGGAGCACTATCCAAACCGATTTGGCATCTTCGCAAATGTTGATTTTGACGGAGTGGGCAATCCAGGATGGGCAGAAGCAGCTGCCAAACAATTGGAAGAAGATGTGAAAAACGGAGCTGTAGGCCTGAAAATTTTTAAAAGCCTAGGATTGAGAAATAAAGATATTGATGGGAAACGGCTGGCGATTGATGACCCAAGGATGGACGCCGTTTGGGAAAAGTGCGGAGTGCTGGGCATTCCTGTTATCATCCATGCAGCAGATCCAAAGCCTTTCTGGGATCCGATGGACGGCGATAATGAACGGTGGCTTGAGCTCAAAACCCGCCCCGGTAGAAAACGCTCAGATACCGATCCCGCACCTTGGCAACAAATTATTGACGAGCAGCACAATCTGTTTAGAAAGCACCCTAATACAACTTTTATCAATGCGCATATGGGCTGGTACGCCAATGATCTTGGCCACTTGGGAGAATTGATAGAGGAGTTTCCAAACATGTATGTGGAAATAGCTGCCGTAATTGCAGAACTTGGAAGACAGCCACGTTTTGCCCATGATTTTTTTGTGAAATATCAGGATAAGATCCTCTTTGGTAAAGACAGTTGGAGACCAGAAGAATTTCCAACTTATTTTAGGGTGTTGGAATCAGACGATGAGTATTTCCCTTACCATAAAAAATACCATGCCTTTTGGGCCATGTACGGTCTCGACTTGCCCGATGAGGTATTGAAAAAAGTGTATTATAAAAATGCCTTGAAAATTGTTCCTGGTTTAGATAAGTCGCTTTTCCCCAAATAAAAAACCCTCATGGATTTTGAGGGCTTTTTACCTGTTTTGAATATGCTTATATCGTTGGGGTATCCAATTCAGCCAATGAACTTTCAATTTCCCCTGTGGTCAATTCATGCTCTACAAGCTTACCACTAAAATATGCATCGTAGGCCGACATATCAAAGTGACCATGGCCGCATAGGTTGAACAAAATGGTTTTACTCAGTCCTTCTTCCTTACATTTTTCGGCTTCTCGGATGGCTGTAGCAATGCCATGATTTGCTTCCGGTGCTGGAATGATGCCTTCTGTTTTCGCAAATTTTATCCCAGCTTCAAAACATTCAATCTGGTGGAGTGACTGAGCTTCGATCAGTTCGTCTTTCAACAATTGACTGACAATTACTCCAGCTCCGTGGTAGCGAAGTCCACCAGCGTGGATCGGTGCCGGTACAAAATTATGGCCAAGCGTGTACATGGGAAGCAGTGGAGTCATACCGATGGTATCACCAAAATCATAGCGGAAAACGCCACGTGTTAGTTTAGGACAAGATGCAGGCTCACTGGCAATAGCGCGGATGTTTTTTCCTTCCTCCAGATTTAACCTTAAAAAAGGGAATGCCAGTCCGGCAAAATTGGAGCCTCCACCAAATGGTGCAATGACAATATCGGGCAAGTCTCCTGCTTTTTCCATCTGCAGCAACGCCTCCTGCCCGATGATGGTCTGGTGCATCAATACGTGATTGAGTACGCTACCTAGTGCATATTTGGTGATTTCACTTTGAACAGCCATTTCAATCGCTTCAGAAATAGCAATACCAAGACTACCGGGAGAGTCAGGGTTTTTGGCAAGGATGCTTCGCCCTGCCTGTGTCAGCTCGCTTGGTGAAGCATGCACTGTTCCTCCCCAAGTATTCATCATGGATTTTCGATACGGTTTATGGTCAAAGCTTAGCCTCACCATGAAAACCTCGCATTCGATATCAAACATGTTGCAGGCCAAAGAAAGGGCACTGCCCCATTGGCCAGCCCCTGTTTCTGTGGTGATTTTTTTCACCCCTTCTTGTTTGTTGTAATATGCCTGAGGGATGGCGGTATTTGGTTTATGCGATCCCGCAGGACTTCCTCCTTCATATTTATAATAAATTTTTGCAGGTGTATCCAGTGCCTTTTCCAAGCCATAAGCACGAAATAGCGGGGTTGGCCTCCATATTTTGTACATATCGCGTACCTGATCGGGAATCTCTACCCACTTTTCGGTGCTGACTTCTTGTTGTATAAGTCCCATAGGAAAAATAGGAGCGAGTGCCTCCGGACCAATTGGCTCCTTTGTTGCAGGATTGAGCGGAGGCAATGGTTTGTTAGGCATGTCTGCCATGATGTTATACCATTTTTCTGGGATTTCATTTTCCGAAAGCAAAATTTTCTTTTCGTTCATGATATTTATTTATAATTGAAAAAATAACTTTTGATTGGTAGGGAAGCATCCGCCCTATCAAAGTGATACAATGTATAAAAAATTGAAAGGCTAATCAAGCAGTGTATAGTTGGGATGCGTGGCTAAATTGTCAATGAAAAAGCATCTAAATCCCATAAAGCAACTAGTAGGAGGCATTAGGCATTTCAAATTGACGCTATCTTTATTCTACCTTTTGCTCTTTTGGTATCACGACCATGATGGCGCCGAAAAGTACAATGGCGGCGCCGAGAATTCCATAGATGGTAATGGTCTCTGCCTCGATCCAATCCACATCTATAGCACCAAGTATCGCCATAGTGACAAAGGTAATAATTGGGTTTAAGGTGATGATTACACTGATTTTATTGGCTTCGATATATTTGAAGGCTTCAGACAGACATCCATAGGCCACAATGGTATTGATCCCCAAAAAAGCAAGTAAAACCCACAGGGCAAGGGAGAAATCTGCAAACCCACTGAAATCTACAAAGGGGATGAGCACGAAGATAGGCAGCGAAAATATGATCAGATTAAGCTGCTGCGCATGGAAATTTTGCACTAATTTTTTTTGCAAAGCAGCATAGGTTGCCCAAGCCAGTCCTCCAAGTATCAACCAAGATACTCCGGCAAAATAGGTGTCTTCATTTCCAATCAGATTTTGCAACTGATCGCGGTAAAAAAATATCAAGCCGCAACCGGCAATCACAAACCCAAGGATCTGTCTTATGGAAAGCCTTTCTTTGAAAATAACAATCCCGATAATGGCCAGTGTTATGGAGCCAACTTGGATAAATACTTGTGCATTGCTCGGGGAAGTCAGGTGAATGCCATTGGCAAATCCAAGATAGTTGATAGTAAGGCAGGCCGCAGCTACAATCAAAAGTATTGGAGGCTTTTTAAAAATGACTAGCTTCTGCCTGTCTTTGACCAAAAAGTAACTGAACAAAATGGTGAAAGCCACAACAAACCTAAACCATACAACCGTAATAGGTGCTACGTCATTGAGCGTGACCTTGATAAAAATGGCCAAAAATCCCCAAAACAATGCTGTGGTGGACGCATATAAAATGCCGTATATTCTTTTATTTGGATCGAATTGAGTTGCCACGAAATGGAAATAAGCTGCAAAGATAGCAGGGTATTTCATTTGTGAACAAGGAAGGAGAATGCTTTTTCCGATAGTGGAAAATAATACCTCAAAGAGAGGTTCTATTCAAAAATAAATTAAGTAGATTTCACCAAAACTATTTTGGCCTTGTCTGCTTCTGCGATTTTATTGATAAAATCGACATATTCTAAATAGGATTCTGGTGGGAAAACACCCTTTACTTTTGAGCAGTTTCTAATGTAAAAAATCTTTCCTTCCTCCGAAATAATCTGAGACCTGTATTTTCCAAAGGGGGAATCAATGGATACTACTTCTGGGATATATTCCAAATGATATCCCGTCGGGATATGATATTCTATTGTGTCCGTATCCATATAGGTATAATCAAGCACCATTTCGTACTTCCGCTCCTTTTGAGGAATAGAAATGGAGTTGAATTTATTAAATAGATTTGGCTGAATGAAAATACGCTTTCCACTGACGGACGCTATCCGATCCATGGAAATATTGATGGTTGCATGTACTTCAGGGATGATCAGCTTCTTTTCCTGGATGTTAAAGTCAATCAACTTGAACCCCGGCAAATCCAGATTGCTATGCAGCCATTTCTTTTGTTTTGTCTCACCAATATCTATTAACCTGCTAAGATTTTCATACTGTAGCCCTGTACATGAAATGGATAAAGCCACAGTAGCAGCACCTTTTTCATCTACCACCACAAGGGCATTTTGATTTTGGATATTTTCTTCTTTGGAGTAAGTTTTGGTACGAGTGATTTTTCCACCCGTTTCATTGATTACTAGTACATCCCTATCTCCAGTAAAATTTCCTAAATACCCAAAGGGGTTGTCTTGGGAAGTGCATTCCAACCAAATTGTATCTTGTTGATTGGGCACACAAAGGATCATGTGGTTAAATTGATTACTTGGAAATTGGGTGACTATATTTGATTTGCCGGCCCCGGCATATACCAAGGTATAATTGGATTCAATGTCTACTGCCTTGAGCATGGATTTCATATAGTTGCTGAGCGCCTTACAATCCCCATAGCCATTTTCTGCCACCTCAACTGCCGGAAAGGATTGCCAGCCGCCAATCCCCAGCTGAATGCTCACATAGCGTGTGTTTGCCTGCAAGTATTCATATATATGTTTTATTTTCTGAACCCTTGAGGTATCATGGGAAACCAATGCTTTTATTTTCTGCTTAAAGTTTTCTGGCAATTCATCCCTTCCTTCATTCAGCATTTTTTCCCAAAGGGCAAAAGAAGCCCAATCCGCCATATTTCCTTGGTATTCTTCCATTTTAAAGTCTGATGGGGCTGTGAGTACCTGTGGCAAAATGGATTGCAGGTGGTTCATCTTTGGCTCGTGAGTAATTGACTCAAAACCATCAAATTTCCATGAAATTGTTTTTTTGCCATCTACGATGTTTTCTTTGGCAGTCGGATCCAGATTCAATTCCAAATAGCGAATATCATAGTTTTCAGGTGCCATTATTTTTAAGCTGGATTTTTGTGAAGAGACATTGAAGCCACTAAAAGGAACCCAATCTTGCAAGGAGATAAAACCGTCCTTTTGGATTTCATATTCATACTCTATGGTATATGGATATTCGGGATGTCTCAGATCAAAATATTTCATCCGATTGTCGGTATAAATAGAAAAACCATCAAATGATGAATAATCCTCGATATCCTTATTTTTAAGTGTGGTGATGAGCTGCCCGGTTTTATCAAAAGTGTGGGCTTTTAGCAATGTAATTTTATTGAGCTTGTCATACCCCACCCTCATTTCTGCATAGTGATCGGCTTTTTTATTTAAGATAGTAACCGCCATTTTTATATAAGATTTTCCTTTACCAACTTCTATAATTTCAAATTCGGCTATGTCTTCCCGGATTACGGCATTGCTGTTGTTCAATAGATTTTCCGGGATGTCACTGTAAGCATACATTGCTTTTTTTTGACCTGTGGCCAAATGGCATATCGGGGTTAATAATAACACCAAGACCAAGCTTCTGAACTTATGCTTGCTATTTATCATTTTAATGAAACTTTAAGTTTTACTGTACTTTTTTCAAGACAATCTGCTCATTATGCTTGGCCACCAGAACGGCATAAAACTCCTTAAGTTCATGGAATTTCTCTGGAGCATAGAAGCTCTCATCGATTTGCCAAGAATGGTTAAGCTGGATATTGCTTCCATTAATTTGCGCAGCGTATCTCAATATTGCTGTACCATCAGACGTAGCTAAGCTAATTGGTTCGGGCAATTCATCTACTGCATAACCTTCAGGAATGGCAATGCTAAACATGTACCTATTTTTGACTGGGATGATGAATTCGATAGGAAGCTGTCTTTCATCTTGTTTTAACGGGTTCTCTTCAATTCTACCGCTTATGATTGGATTTAAATATATCAAATTTCCCATCGCCTCAGCTGAGCCAGATACCTCCACGTCGATCTGTTCTTTCACTGACTCACCGCTGGCTTCAGGTATATCGACTTCTACTTTGCCAATTGT
>JAUHYU010000052.1 GCA_030426345.1 Bacteroidia bacterium | reverse complement strand
TAGTTTCCATCCTCACTTAACGGAAATCTCGGGTAAATATCCTTCCAAAATGGGTCTGATTTTTGGTGTCGTTTGTTGTATTCTTTACTATAAATTTCATTGACCGGTTCGGGAAAATCTACAGGAATTATTACCCTTGCCGGAAATCCGGGCTCATGCGTGATGTCCACCAGCCACTTGCATGCCTTGAAGCTGCGATCTGCCAACTCCTTTGCTTCCTCATCACCAGTAACTGCATATCTAAAAGCCTGAGCCGCTCCATACATCGACGTGTACATGCCATCATTGTCAGAAATGCTCAGTTCAAATGAACTAGCATCGAAAGGTATTTTCAGGTGATTGGGGGAGATAAACCCCATCCTGTTGTGACGATCTTCTGTTTGCTTGGTGAAATAAGCTGCCTTTTCTTCATACGTCATGGATTTCGAGGATATTTGGGCCACTCCTTTGTTGGTGGCTATCCATGCTGTTCCTTGTTTATCCACAGCAATGTCATTTACATGATCATCCGGCAACCATCTTCTACTAAATCGATAATAGAAATAATCTCCCTCGACACGGATCGCACCTTTTTCGGTGCCAAACCAAACTTCTCCATATGATCCTGATGCAGCGCAGGTGAAGTGATTATATGGTAAGCCTTCCGCACCGGTAAAAAGCTTCCATTTCCCATGATCCAGCCTTCCGACTCCTTCGCGTGATCCAAACCACAATCGCCCTTCAGTATCCACTGTTAACGCTGCCACATCTTTGGGTGCCCAACTATAGTTTTCATCTGAAGGCAATATCAATTCCCAAGAGTTTTCTTTTTGTTGGTATAAGCCATTTTCACATCCCGCAAAAATTTCCCCTTTATTAGAAACTGAGGATAATAATTTCCCGGCGCTGGAAGGCAGCCCCTCTAAAGCATGATGCCGTTTCCCTATTTTATTTTTAGTATTTTTCCATGAATTTCCATTCCATTCAAAATATTGACCCTGGGAAAGTGCCAGTTGTTTTTTATCACTTATAAAAATGGACTCAACAGCCGCATCAGGAAGACCGGAATCTGCTCCATGGATTTTAGCCACTTCTTGATTGAATTTCCTTTCTGTAGGGCTCGAAATAAATGAGGCACTCAAAAAAGCGACTATGGATAATAGTATATATTTCATTCTATAATTTTAAAAAGCAGGTTAGATAGTATCTTTCTATAAAGTAAATTTTTGGGAAACCATAAATCACAATTCTCAAATTATAAATCACAAATAAATTTCAATGGCTAAAATTTCAATTTTAAGGGAGTTTTGGATTTTCGAATTTGCATTTTTGTTATTTATTTGATCTTTGATTTTTTGTTATTTGGAGCTTGTCTGGACTTTATGGACAAGCACTAAATAGTTGTTGAATCTCCTGATGAATTGCTGTCTAACTCATCTCCACTTGCAGACCGGATTGCTGCAATATCATCGCGAAGCCGCTGACTAAAAAGTGCCATATCGGAACTATGGATCACAATATTTACACCTTCTTTTATCCAATCAATTTGCCGCTGAGGCTCGAATGAAAAGTGAATACCAACGCCCAACGTATGCGCTCTGGCTTTCTGAATGATGGTTTTTACCGTCTTTTTAAAATCAGGATGGTCATATTGCTCAGGGATTCCCATGTTGATCGAGAGATCGTGTGGGCCAATAAAAACAGCATCCAACCCATCCAAGCTCAACAGCTCATCCAAACGCTCGACAGCAGGGATGCTTTCTATATTTGCAATGCATAGGTTCCCGTGATTATACTCGTCCAAATAGGTTTTTAACTCGGAAGAAGGCGTAGATTTTCCATGGAGTATCGCGTCCAGCTTCTCTCCTTTCAAAGGCCTGTACTTTGTGGCTCCGATCATTTGCTTGATCTGCTCTACATTTTCCAAATACGGGGCAATGACCCCAATCGCCCCATCGTCGATCACCTGGCTGGCACGGTACGGATCAGGTTTTGGTATGCGCACAATCGGCGTCACACCAATTGCAGTATATTGCCTACACATTCTGGATAATTCAGGTCGCGAGATAGCAATATGTTCTGTATCTAAAAAAACGAAATCCAGTGGAGCATTTGCCATGACCTTTGGCCACATCGGCGCTGTGGTCGTGATACAAGTGCCATAGACGTTCTGTCCATTGCTGAGCTTTTGAGTCAGGTTATCTCGAAGAAAAGTAGTCATTAAATGATAATATAGCGTAAAATTAGCAATGTAAATACATTAAGATATACTCAACAGCTGAGACATCGTACTATAGGCGCTTTGATAAATTTGATAACGTGATCAGAAGTTTGGAACATATAGAGTTAAGCCTCAACTTTGGACATAAAATTAACATACAAAACGAGAAATATGATTTTACGAGAAGACTTTGATAAACAAACCATCAACGAAAAACTGCAATGGCACCATGAGCCAGCAAAGTGGTTGATAAAAAACAATCAATTACACCTTTATACTGACAAGGAAACTGATTTTTGGCAGCGCACACATTATGGCTTCCAGGCCGACAATGGGCATTTTCTCTATGCAAATATCAAGGGGGATTTTGTGTTGGATTCGCATATTCAGTGCAATTATAAAAACCAATACGATCAGGCTGGATTGATGGTGCGCGCTTCTGATCAGTGCTGGGTCAAGACTTCTGTAGAATATGAAAATGACGAGCCCAACAAACTCGGTGCTGTTGTGACAAATCACGGATATTCCGACTGGTCCACGCAAGATGTGGAAGATAAATTCACCAGCTATAAGTTGCGCATTTCAAGAAAAGGATCATGCTATAAAGTATCATATTTCCATGAAAATAATGCTTCTTGGGTGCAAATGCGGATGTTCCAACTTTTTGATCAACCGGAAGTTCAGGTTGGTATTTATGGGTGCAGCCCTAAGGAAAATGGATTTTCTGCTGATTTCAATTATCTACACATTAATCGGTTAGAAGAGTAGGAGAAGACACAGGGACATCTATGACAAAATCATATAAAGCCAATATCTGAGAAAAGAAGTACGAAAACTCATGGTCATGCGGTAAATTTAAATCTCGTTAATACCTGTCCTATAAATTGAGAGGTCAGTTTTCAACCTTCTAAATCTTTGTCTAAAATTAAAGTAATTTCTTTCAAAACATCGTCTAAATCTTTGGCATTGGCACTGATCGAATTGAAGTAATAGCTTCGTTTCTCTTCATCGTTTAGGTCTTCATATTCTAAAAGGTTAACCAGGCCCAATATTCGAGCTAAGGGACTCCGAGCCCTATGCGAATTAAGGTAGGCATATTTGTTAATCCCAAGATTTTGGACTTCCAGCTTCTTGGATTTTGCCTCAAGCAAGACCTCTAATTGGTCTTTAGCATTTACCAATGTCTCTTTTTGCTGATTGATCTTATCGTTTTTTTCGTGAAGTACCTGTTCATATTTCAGGTGCTCAGATTTAAAAAGGTCAAAACAGAAGTAAATAAGAACTGTGCTGATCAGAATATTTAAGTAATAAGGTAGTAATAACGGTTTTTCAAAAGGCAGCAAAGGTTCTACATGTGCATAAAGCATTTTGACCAAAATAAAAGTGGAAATGCTAAAAACAAACAAGGAAAGATAATGTGCTCTTTTTTCAAAAAATAATACGGGGCAAAATGCTGTGGTTAAGAATAGAAAATCGTAGCCCCCGTTCTCCCCATGATACAAACTACCGAATACTTGCATGAGGATAGCAAAGCAGAAAAAAATATATCTGGAGATTAAGAAATAACCTTTGATGTGCAGAATCATAAGCGCAAAGAAAATCGCTATTTCACCGATGCAGATCCAAAATGGCATGATAGCATCAATACTGAGCAAAAAGACAATTATAATGACAAGAACAATAATTGCCATAATCATCAGAATATTGAAGATATTATAAATACGGTTGTCCTTGTACGAAAGCGTGGGGCGATGAAAAAGTTTGTCAATTTTCATTTGATGGCTTTAAATTTCAACAAGATTCTGTTCTTGACATGAACAATATATTAAATTTTAATTATCTAAAAACTGCTTGACCAGACATTATTAAACTTGGATTATCACCCTTGTTCATTTGAAGGGTAAATTGAATATCTATAATTGATTTTTTCACTTAACTATCTGACCCAATGTAGTAAATCCAATATTTACTTTCTTTACTTTCAAGCTATTGATCGTTCGTTGAAATCAAATCTGTTTATGCCTTGGATCGAGGTCAGGTTGGCATTTATGCCTATCCGGATAAAATCCATGGATTTTAGAGGCTTTTTGGTTGGTTTGCTTTGTTTGGCTCAAGTTGCGCTAGATGGGAGACTGGATTTGTCAACTAAGTATTATTTTCTCCGCTCAGTTTTATCGATAAATTCTTGGAAAAGTTCCTTGGTAGTGACGATTCTTTTAAATCCTTTTGCTTTCAATCCTTGGGTCAGCTCCTTATCTCCTGTCTACAGTTTGGCTTTCAAATATTCCGAAAATCACACGAAAATAGTGTCGTCCAAATCGATGTCCTGACAATATTTGAAGGCCTTTTTGTAATCCTTTCTTGGAAGAATAGAATGATCTAGGATGGTTACATTTTTCAAGGTTAGTTCGTAGACCTCTAGAAATTCTTCGTTCGAAAAGCTCGTGATTTTTTTTGATTTTCTCCTTGTACCGGAGGAGTTCCGTCCTAACGTATTTTGGAGAGTAAAATTCAAAATAGTCCTGTCCATTAATCAGAATCTGTCCGATTCGGCTGTTCAGGTTCAAAATTGCACTGAAAAGAATATTGGAATCGACGATAATTCTATCCATCAAGTCCAGTTTCTTTTTTGATTTTGTCCAATCTTCCCTTTTTGGCCTCTTTTAGCAATAGATCCAAATCCTTCTGTGTAGCTTTTGACTTTGAGGTCAGTTCCTCATATCTCAAATAGTCCAAAATGGATTGGATTTTGGAGGCTTTGTTGCCGGCAGAAAATCTCACTAGGATTTCGTTGTTCTGTCTTTCAACTATCATCTTTTTATTTCAAATTTAACCAATATTTCTCAATCCAGATCATATTGTTGCTAACCAATTGTATATAGCGCACTTGTCCTTTAATGGGCTATATTATTTGGTTCCCATCATGATCGAAAAAGTCTCTAAAATCCATGGATTTTAGAGACTTATCAGACCATAAATTCAAGTCAATCTCAAATACCGAAAACAGGAGGAGCCGATAAAAATATTATTAGAGCAATGTTTTTCATTTTTGTTATTGCCGCGAGCGGTTTAGCTATAAGCAGTAGCCTCCCGCAGAGCGCTATTGCTTATAGGCTTTATAGGAATTAGTTTTGTATTTTTCCTTCTATCGTTTTAGTTGTCATATCTTTTATAAAAGTCCATTTTTTGATATATGAGTCATGCTCTAATGCACCTTTAAAGTCCGTGAAAAAATGAAGTTTATTTCGCAAGCCATTTATTTCCTTAAGTCTATAAAGCAATTCACTATCAAGAGAAATTATGCTTTGATAATTTTCATTTAAAGTTTCCGAGTAACTAATTGTTGGAAATCCTTTTTGAAGACCATCTAAGTAGTATTTGGAAATTGGACTATCTTTTATAAAGCAGCAATTGGACTTAAGCTCTTCAATTCTGATTGGTTGTCCGTTGATTTGTCTTTTGTAGAGTTCTTTGGTGTTAGTGGTCTTTTTCAGTTTATGAACTAAATATCCGTTCTCTATCAATATGGCTTTATTGAAATTCTCAAAAGCAATTGATATTTTGATATAGTCAGTTAGCTTTTCATAGTAAGAGGCATTCCAGTATTCTTGTTGTTTGCCTTCATTCCTGTCCGACTTTAGTTGTATTAAGTATTCTTCGAAATTTTGGAATAGATAAACACTTTTAATTGTTCGATAAGCATTGTAAAATAGCTCATCTAAAATTCTTTCAGCATATTCTTTCGAGTAGTATGCTCTTGTATCTTCAATTATATCATAAGGTGCTAAAGTCATTTAAATCAGGCCTTGAAACATCTTTTCTAAATATTCATTTACATCCGCTTGAATGTCTTGATCTTCGGGTTCCTGAATTAGTCCATTGATATATTGTATTTCGCCTTTTCCAATTAACGCTGCTATTTCTTGAATAATTGACTCTAAGTCGGACTTAATTTCATTAATAAGTTTGGGCTTGAAATGAGTCATAGCGTTTCGAAAGTCTTCTATGTTTTCAATTTCAAATAGGCTATTCGATTCATTTTCCCAACTATTGATATAATCTTGAATATTCTGCTTCCCATTTATTCGATATGCAAGAATTGGATCAATTTCTGACAGGTTATCGATACATTTTGCAAACTGAACTTTCAAGTCCTTTTGAAAGCTTTCACCAATCAAACTTGGAAGAATTTTCTTTATAAATTCATTTAATTGCTCAGAAGATAAGGCTTCATCTGTTAGTCCACTTTCATTTAACTGTTTGGTTAAGGCATTAATAAATCGCTCAATTCGTTTAGAGACTACGAGTTGGTTTCTAATCTCCAACAATACATAAAGGCTTCTTTTTACCTGCTTTGATTCACTGTATTTGACTTTGTCAGTCTCACTCTTTCTAGTTAGTAACCAACCAATTAAAACACCAATAAATGGCCCTAAGTATTTTAGTATTTCAATGAAGTAGTCCATTTTTTAAATTAATGCCAACAATTGTATACCATGTACATTTAGAATTAAAAATAGCCCTTTTTGATAGTAATCCAATGACAGGTTATATTATTTGGTGCTCATTATCATCTAAAAAAGCCTCTAAAATCCATGGATTTAAAGGCTTTATTTCAGATAATTAACTCGTAACAGGGTTGTGGATTTCGGGTTCAATTTTAAACGCAATGATTTTGTAGCGTCTGCCAATATTTTGTTGTTGAGTGGGTCGATGACCTTGGCATTGTATGGAAATTCGATGGTTCTTTCTCCACCATCCACCGTGTGAATGCTCAACCAATTGTTTCCGACATACAGCACATCATCAGTATCAATATATAAATGCACACCTGCCTTCTTCCAAATATCTCGAAGATCTGAAACCGGCCAATTCAATTTTCCATCCATACTAATTTCTCTTCCATCTCTCTCGTATATAACCGTTTTATTTCCATTCGTCCATAAAACTGTAATGCCCTGCTTTCTCCATGCTTCAATTTTTAGTTTTTCATCCTCAGTTAACTTCAACATCCCCATCAACCAAATCACTCGAAATTGGCTAGAAGAAATGGCTTCCAAATCAGTACGTAGAAAAAGGTCATATGGGGTTCCAGCCTTGGCCAATGCGTAGCGATTGGATAGAATTTTGTTGGTAAGAGACCCATAGCTTGCGTCCCAAAAAGAAAGCTCTTCATCGACAAACACACAAACCTGGGGTTGCATATCAATATTGGCAGATGATTGAAATTCCGAATCCCACTGTTGGGTCTTACTTATCACAGTCAGCAATTCAGGATCACTAAACCATCCTCCCCACATATCAAACCACCAGCCACCGTATCCATAAGCCAACATTCTTGCTGCATTTTTCCACAGCAGAGCCACGGAAGTTTCCATGTCTTCAGGCCCCAGCCAGACCCCACCCTCGTACATACCCGGGGGCGCAATGCCTGTAGATTGGTCTTTCAATAAAGTGGTGATGGAAGTGCGGGTGTCATTTTCTGCAAGCCAGAGTTTTCCATGGAGATGTACCGACTTTACGGCAGCCATTGGAGGCCAGTCTTCACCCATCACACGGTTGTAGTCATTCGGACTGGAAAGGTAGTCTAGATCCGGGCAATCCAATAATTTGGCCAACGCCCCATGCCCTCTTCTCGGATCAGTTACAAAATAATGATATCCATAAAATGCCCCGGTCAGCAAATTCCCATGGCTCTCTTCCTTTACAATTTTGCAGAAATAAGCAATGTTCTCAACCATTAACTCCGCACGAAAACCATAGGTATCTACATAATTTTGTTCTTTGTCCGGATTCCTCCAATCATTCCTTTTCTCTACTTCATCAATATTTGCCGGAAGAGCTGTTGAAAAATTAAAATTCGAATCATTCCAGGCCTTTTGGAGAGCAGCGGTATTGTTATATTTATTTTTCAACCAAGCTCTAAATGCACTGATAAAAACGGGATTTTGATCATGATATTGTTGGGGATGATAAAACCATTCTTCGGTAAATCCAGCAGCTACATGGATTCCGGCAAGATGGTCAGCGTACTGCGACTTAGATAGCCATTCCATAAAATCCTTTAAAACTTCGCCAGTTTCATTTCTCCATTTTTCAGAGGCAAAACATTGACGAAAAGTACTACCATCGGGTAAATGACTAGCTGCATCTGGATTTTTCTTTTCCCACCATAAAGGAGGATCCAAGTACAGCCTGATAATCGCTTTGGCCTGAGAATCAGAGTTTAGTACTTTTTCAAAATCCGTAATGACGCTCGAAAAATCATATTGTTTTTCTCCAATCCAAATGGGAGATCTAAAGGGGCCAATCCCCGAAGTAGAATTTATACCTCTCTCGCCAAAGTAGGCTGGGATATTATAAATATGAACCCCGCTAGCAGCTACTTCTTTATAATATCTTTCCTCCCCCAAATATGACATATAAGCGAAAGGAGGGTAAACTTTTCCATCAATGATCAGGGTTGGATGATCATCGACCATATTCACTTCTGACTTTGGTTGGGCCAGTACAGAAAAATAGAGCAGAAAATTTACTAAGACAAATATGGTGAAAAGGCTGTTTTTATTCCTTACAATCATGGATTTTGTATGCTTTGTCACCAAGTTTAAATCCCCAATTTCTTTTGGATATCTTCCAATGAAACACCTTTGGTCTCAGGCATCATGAAGAGCGCAAAAAGCAATTGAAAAACCATGGTACCAGCAAAGATGGCAAATATTGGCCAAGGGTTTTCTTTGAAAATATCGATAACAACAGGCCCGAGCAAGGTGATGATTGCTGCAAAAACCCAATGCGTTCCTGATCCCCAAGATTGTCCATAAGAACGAACATGATTGGGAAATATCTCTGCGATAAATACCCAAATGACAGCCCCCTGCCCCATCGCATGAGAGGCAATAAATGCCAAGATAGATACCAGCAATATCCCCGGGCCAAGATCAGCATAAAAGGAATAGGCGATCATTGTTAAGCTTGCTATGTATCCTATTGACCCCAAAATGATCAATTGCCGTCGTCCTGCTTTGTCAATCAAAGACATTCCAATCAAAGTAAACAACAAATTGATTCCACCTATTGCAATAGAATTGAAAAGCGATTCTTTGGCAGCAAGTCCGGCCATCTCCAAGATTTCTGGTGCATAGTAGAGCACAAAATTGATTCCGGATAGCTGGTTGAAAAAGGCGATCAAAAAAGCCAACATCAATGGTTTTCGATATTTATGAAAAAAGGAGTCTGACTTTTGAACCAAAGTCTCCGCTGCCTCAATATCTTTAAGCTCCTGTTCCACATTTTCAATGCCCATTTTTTGCAAGACATTTCTCGCTCCAGCTTCATCATTCTTCACAGTGATCAACCATCTAGGGCTTTTTGGTACGAAGAGAATCGAAACAAAATAAATGGCTGCAGGCAGCGCTTCTATGCCCACCATCCACCTCCAATCATTCGCTCCATCAAATCCCTTCAACAAATAATTTGAAAAGAAGGCGATTAAAACCCCCAAAACGATATTGAACTGGTACATCGCCACCAATTTACCACGATTGTTTGCTGTGGAAATTTCAGATATATACATCGGGCCAGCTACGGTAGAAGCCCCCACTCCCAGACCTCCAATAAACCTAAAAAAGGAAAACATATATGGGTCTGTCGCCAAAGCAGAACCTATGGCTGAAACTATATAAAATATACCAATCCAGGTTAAAGTCGTCTTTCTGCCAAATTTCTGACTTGGTATTCCTCCAAAGAGAGACCCTATAACTGTACCCCATAGAGCCATTGACATAATAAATGTGCCATGAAACCATGGACTGGTGTCCCATAATTCTTTGATCGGCAGGTTTGCCCCGGATATTACGACGGTGTCAAACCCAAAAAGAAAGCCTGCCATCGAAGCAGTAAATGACCACAAAGATTGATTGCTAATTTTCACAATATTGATTTAGGTGTAACTGATTTAATTCTCCTAATTTTCTAACAAAAAATGAACTTTACAAAAAAACAATCTCTAATTGGGATATCAAATGTTTCAGTCTCATGCCAAATCTTGAAAGAAACCATAAAAAAGCATCTAAATTCCATGACCTATACTATGTCTGACGGCATATTGACTGGCAATTGGAGCACAATCAAATAATTGTAAAATTAACCTTGATGCCAATTTTCTTTTCATTGGCATTTTCTATTAAGGCTTTATGAAAATAGCTTATTCGGATTGTTCCAGTTAATCTTTGCGACAAAAACACTTCCATCGCTTCCGTACTTCTCAACGCCTTCTGGTTGCATCCACTCTGAAACCGTCACCCAAGATTCGTAAGGCGACACATCTGTGACTCCAAAATTGCCCAGGCGCGCACCCCTTTCCGGAACAAGTACCCGTTCCGTTGCTCTTATTACACATAATTTATCCTGATCAACCTCCGCCATAAAAAGCGGTGCCCTGTGTCGAAATACATGATCATTATCTGCACCTCTTCGTGTATAAACTAGAAATAACGCATCACTATGCGTAAGCCAATGTTGTTGGGTATTATAACTACCAAGCTCTGACCCATCATCAAATCTCCAGGGTTCATATTTTTCAAAATGTAATCCATCCTTGCTTTTTGCGACAAAACCTTTTTTATCATTGCGAATGGTAAGGAAATATTCATTCTTAAATTTGGTTATAGATGGCTCCCCCAACCCACGAGTATCGTCATTCAATTCCAGTTCGGTGCCATTAGAAAGATAATCCAGCTTTTTTCCATCAAACGAACACATACAAACCGTGACTCTTGAATTTTTCCCTTCCGGTCTATAATAAACGGGAAGCAATATTTTACCATCTTCCAAATCGTAGCGCTGCACACAGCCAGCTCCCGAACTATAAAATTTATCACCCTCAGGCATTTGCATTTTTTGCCAATCACTCCATTTTCCATTCTTAAAGTTATAAATAGAATAAGACGTGTCTCTAGGTCGTGGTTTTCTCACTTTCCACTCAGGAGTATAAGCTACAGTATGTCCTGTGCCTAATAAAGTTTTAGAAGCCGCATGCCATTTAGGTGTAAAGTCGCTTATAGCTGTCGGCCCCTTAACTCCATTTATCGTTTCGTATAGAGGAGCCAATGACTTCAATTCTTTCGGTGGTGTCCAGGTTTTCGCAAGGTCGTCAGTATGCAATCCATACATTCCATAAAAAACATCCATCCCTGCTAAATCTAACTTGTTCATGGTCATAACCACCCTGGGATTGCCATTTTCACCTGCTCCGGGCACAATCCCTGCTCGTGGATGACACCAGCAACGTTCTCCATCATAAAGCTTGGTAGGAGTGTTTAAATCTAGGCTATAGTCCAGTTCTTCTCTATTATAGCTATAAAGAGACGGAATAACAGATAATGAGATACCCCCTATCAGGGTTGATTTAAGGAATCTTCGTCTGTCCAAACCATCACCTTGTGATCTATTTGACATAAAATGTTTTTAAAGTTAATCTTGAAATTATATAATGCCTCAGCCTGTTCTAAGCCGACGCATAGTGGAAGTTATAAAAATTTTTCAGGGATGAATGATTTCGCCACCATTTATGGAGATTCTTCACCAATCATCTTACTTACCAAGAAATACGTTTCATTGACTATAAACGCACTACATCATCTATTCAATCGCCCAAAAGTATCTAAAATCCATGAAATCTCCATTTAATTATAAATGCTGTGAAACACCAACAGCTTGGATTTCAAAGTCTAACAGACTTTGTGGAATAGATCTATCACATGGATGATTTGGAATATAAACTAAATGCTACTACTTGCAGATTATTTATTTATAGGGTTGTATCTGACATAACTCCCTCCTTCAAAAGAAATTTTGTATTGCGATTTGAAAAAAGTGCTGGGTAGATAATAATCTGTAGTGATTATCTGAGCTCCTGATTTGCAGGCCTGATCAAATCGTGTGAAATCATTTTTTCGGGCCTCCTCCGTCCCGGCATCTGCTCTAGTTCGGATAATATATCCTTTTCTTACCAAATCCTGAATTCGCACATCTTTTGGGTCATTCCTAAACATCACCGCCGCTTCAGGAACACCAGGATCTGCATTCACGAACATCATCCGTCCTCGTAAGGAAGGGTGACCAGTTGTGTACATGCTCATTTTTGGGTCGCGATCATTGAGCACAATGAGGAATTTTCCTTTGCTTTCTTTCATAGTAGGCCAATTACTATGTAAAACTGCTTCCTCGAGTGTTTCAAAATTTCCTCTCACCATATCTGGAGTAATAATATTTTCAACACCTAAATAATTCTGAAAGGCTTGATCTAATTTATCAAATAAGGTTTTGGTGAATTTTTCTGGCTGTGTTCCAAATTTATTTGCACCCCCATCTTTGGCTTCGAAGGTGATAAACACAGGAATATGGTCAGGGTTTCTTCCTGACCAACTTTTTAAGGCTAACAGACATTCCTTCAAAGTATAGTAATGGGTTCTAAAATCCAGATCAGGCATATGCAAAATCTTAAATCCAGATTGTCGCATTACTCCAGCCGTATCATATTTTGCTATCGGCGGCACAAAATCCAGGCCTCCCGGATGTGCAAATTTACCCCCTTTACTGTCTGCGTACACATCAATTTCCAAATTACGCAAACCCATATCCAACTGCTCCAAAATGGAAATATGTTCATATTGAAGAGATTCTATTCTTTTGTCAATGGTCAGTAACGAATCATATAAATCAGGTTCAATAGCTTTTTTGTAGCTATTATGTGAGCCAATCACCTGTATCCGATTGAGAGGCACGCTATCTTCAATTAGTGATTGTGCGCCAACAGTAAAAGTTATGAGTGATAATCCTAAAAGGCCGTATAAAATCTTTGTAGTAAATATCATATTTTGATTTTTATCTCAAGGCTATAAAAATACGATTAAAAAAGATCCTTTTTCTCAACAATGACTTGAAAGTACAGAAGATGGCAGGGTTGAGTACAAACCTCCTAACCGGCACAGAGGACAAAAAGTACCAAAAATCCATGAAATCTGATTGGTTATAGGAAATTTGTCCGCATTATGTCCTAAAAAAAGCAAAACCCGCTGATAATCAGCGGGTTTTGTTGGGGTGGCAGGATTCGAATTTACCACAGCACCATTTATAGTTCCAATACAATGTTTAAAGGCACTTATATGCAGCTTTTTGATGGAATTTAGTGCCATTATGGCACGGCTACTGACCATGGCCGTGTAGCTTTTCCCGCGCTTCGATCAGCTGGGTCTTTGTGTTGATCAATTCTTCCTGTAGCTGGAATATCTTCTTGTCTGCCGCATTCAGTTTCTCCTGGCAATCCGTCCGCTTTTGGTATAGCACTGTAAGGTCTTGTTCCGATACCACGCTGTATTCCGGCTCAATCACTTGACCACCAAAAAACTCCACCAGAGATACGTCAAAGGCCTTTGCCATCAGTTTTACATAGCTCAGCTTGGTATCGTTGCGCTTCTTGATTTTGGCAATGGATACGGTCGTTATGTTAATCTTTTCGGATAGGTCGATCAGTTTCATTTTGCGCATTTCGCGCAATTCTTCAATCCTTTTTCCAAGAGAGAAGTCCTCATTCATGGTTGTCATATTTCAAAGTTAAAGACAGATACATGCAAACTTAAGTGTAATCCAATTATACTTTACTGTATTATGACTACACTCAAATGTAACGTATCAATATTTTACTTGTCAGTTTTTAATCATTTTATTAATGCAATGATATTTTTGCATTAATAAAAAAACCGTGACACTTTCATGGCACGGTTTCTATTTTTTCTTAAAAATATGTCCTTAAACACGTTTAAACTGGGTTTTTAAGTCGGGGTGGCAGGATTCGAACCTGCGACCCCCTGGTCCCAAACCAGGTGCGCTAACCGGACTGCGCTACACCCCGAAATACTCAGTGCGGAGAGAGGGGGATTCGAACCCCCGGTACCCTTTCAGGTACGCATGTTTAGCAAACATGTGGTTTCAGCCACTCACCCACCTCTCCGGCTGAAATTGTTCCCGTTTTGAAAACGGAATGCAAATATAGCATATCAATTTTCAATTAAGCAAGTCGAAACATTTTTTTGTAAATATTTTTTCATGCACGTCATTTATTCTGTTATAGCCAACATTTACATACTTAGCTCTTGCCAAGAATCTACTAAATTTTAACTTTGCCGATCGTTTAATAATAATTGCAACTGCAAACGTTACTATACAAACTTTGAATTGCTAATGACATGGTATAGATCAATATCCGGATTTGAATTTCTGGTAATTGCCATATTTATTTTGCTGTATATCGCCTACATTTATAGGATGTTCCGAATCGGAAAGATCTTAAAGGTGTCTTACCGTGCACTCATAACCAAGGCCATAATCCGTACTTCTTACTTTCTGTTATTTATAATCGCCTTGCTTGGCCCCTCTTTTGGAGATACTTCAAGAGAGGTGAAAGCCATAGGAAAAGATATTATGGTATGTGTGGACCTTTCAGAGTCCATGAATGCCAATGACATTCAACCCACAAGATTGGAGAAGGTAAAGTTTGAATTGAAAAATCTTGTGGATGCTTTTAGCTCCGACAGAACCGGCTTGATCATCTTTTCTTCAGAGGCTTTTATGCAATGTCCGCTTACTTTTGACCAAACAGCACTTAATTTATTTATAGAAACTTTAGGAACAGGGCTTGTACCAAATGCGGGCACTGACTTTGGCCCACCGATCAAAATGGCCATGGATAAATTGGCCAGTGAAGAAACAACAGGAAATCAGCAAAAATCTAAGGTGATTATACTGATAAGTGACGGAGAAGATTTTGGGGAAACTACAGAAAGCATCGTATCTAATCTTGAGGAAACAGGAATTAAATTATTTACGTTGGGCGTGGGTACGGAAACAGGTAGCAAGATCAAAACCAATTATGGCTTCAAAACTGACAAAAATGGCAAAGAAGTATTTACGAAACTTAATGCTAAAGACCTCAAATCACTTGCTTTAAAAACTGGAGGAAAATATTTTGAAATTAATGAAAATAGCAATGACATTGAGCGGCTCATCAATGCGATCAATGGAATAGAGGGTGAATTAAAAGATTCACGTGTGATCGATGTATCGGCTAATAAATACTATTATTTTATCGCTCTGGCGTTAATTCTTATCTGTATAGATTTATTGATAGGACTTAAAACTGTACGACTATGAAGATATTAGCTATTTTCCTTGTTGTAAGCCTTAGTGCGACGGATATTAATAAAATTGCCAGAATAAATAAGGCTAAGCGCGCGGGACAAGAAGCCTATAAAAACGGAAATATGGAAGCTGCTATATCCTCATTCCGATTATTGACTGATTCGTTGGGCGTTGACGAAGACCCGGTCTTGCTCAATCTTGCCAATGCTTATTTCCAGCAAAAAGACACGACCAATGCCGCAGAATATTACGCAAGGGTACTTACCAGTGAAGATGGAGATTTAAGGTCGCTGGCTTATCAGCAAATGGGTGTGATCAACCAGCAACAAAATAAACTTGAAAATGCATTGTCAGATTTTAAAAATGCATTGAAGTCAAACCCCCAAAATGCTGATGCCAGATATAATTATGAATTGCTCAAAAAAACCATGAAAGAGCAAGAAGAGCAGCAGAAAGATGAAAACAAAGATGACGATATAAAACCTTCTGAATACGCAAAGAAACTGAAAGCTCAAGCGGATCAATTGGTGGCACAGAACATGTTTGATAAGGCATCGAGCCTCATGCAAAAAGGGTTGCAAGAAGATAAAACTGTTGCAGCCTATAATGCGTTTATTTCCAAATTGAATGATGTCGTAGAATCCAAACAATAGCAAACATGCGAATATTTATTATTGCACTTCTTTTTATTGCCTCTATTGCATCTGCGCAAAATGCGCAGCAATATTTCAATCAAGCGGCCAATGAGTACATTTATAAAAATGAACAAATTGCGCTGAATACCATCACTTCAGGATTATCCCAGTTTCCAAATGATCAAAATCTCAAAAACCTGAAGGATAAAATCGAAAAAGATAAAAAAGATCAAGAACAGCAGAAACAACAAAATAAAGAAAACCAAGAACAAAAGGATCAGCAAGATCAAGAGAAAAAAGACCAACAGGAACAGCAAGATCAGGAACAAAAAGACCAACAGGAAAAAGAACAGAACGAAGATCAAAAACAACAACAGGAAGAACAGTCTGAAGATGAAAAGAATGCTGATCAAAAGGATGAATCGCAACAAGCCAAGCCGGAAGAAACAGACGAAGAAGGAAAGGAAATGGATCGCCCTCCCCAATCTAGTGGTGAAAAATTAGAAGAAGTTAACTTGACGGAAGACAAAGCACGAATGATCCTGGAAGCCATGAAAAACAATGAAATTCAGTATATTCAGCAAAACAAAAGAAAGGCAACAAAAAAACCTGACAGTGACAAACCTGATTGGTAACGGCACTTATCTCCGAATAGCTCGTGCATGCAACACCTCAAAAAAGCATGCTATATCCATGAATTTAATGCAAGTATTTTTCAAATCCATTCTGCTTTTAGTTGCTTGCTGTTTGTCACCCCAATTGGTTGCACAGCAAAAAATAACCACTTATTACGACTCGCTGCACCAGCACGTAAATGCCGTTTACTTTATCCTGGACAACGACAGTTCTAAGTTGGACGGGCAATTTATCAAGTACCATTTCAATGGAGCGATCGAGGCCGAAGGTATATTTAAGCATGGACAAAAAGTCGGCTTGTTTACCGAATACTATGACAACAAAAAGGTGCGCAGAACCATGAATTTTACGAATGGACTGAAAGACGGCCCCGTGGAAGTCTTCGATCAAGAAGGGCAATTGCTACAAAAAGCTAATTACCAAAATGACACATTAACAGGAAATCTTTACGTTTACTTTGCCGATGGAAGTGTGAAAAATGAAAGTAATTTTTTACACGGAGCACCTGATGGTTTGGTCAAAGAATACTACCCTAACGGCAAATTAAAGCAAGAAATTACTTACAAAAACGGCAAGCCAAATGGTCTCAGTTCCACATTCTACCCTACCGGAAGCCTGAAGACTGAATCTATGATGAAGAATGGGCAGATGGATGGATTTTTCAAATCGTATCATCCAAATGGAAATCCTGATACTGAGTTTACGAATAAATCTGGAGCAAAAACCGGTTCATATAAATCCTACAATGCAGCGGGGCAACTTATACTGGAAGGTTATTATAATGCCGGTAAAATCCATGGAGAAAACAAGGCTTTTTATGATGGCGGCTCCTTAAAGCATCTATTCCACTTCAAGGACGGCTTAAAAATCGGTGAAAATATCCAATATTACCCCAATGGAAAAATAATGCAATCCTCCAATTTTTCCAATCAAGGAATGAAAGAAGTCCGAATGAATTATGATAGTTTAGGCGCTATTCTTTCCCAAAAGGAATTCACAGACCGCAAACCCTCCGGAGAATGGATTTACTATTTTCCTAACGGAGAAAAGCAGAAAACAGAACTCTATGAAAATGGAAAACTCCATGGACTGTTGAGCACTTTTTATGCTGACGGTACTGCTCAAACTGAAACAAACTATCAAAACGGCCAGATCACGAGCCTTTTAAAAGAATATTATGAAAATGGGTCGTTAAAATCTGAAACAAGTTATAAATTTGGACGAAAACACGGTGTATATAAGGAATGGTATGCCAACAATCAATTGAAACTTTCTGGCATGTTTGCGGGAAACAAAAGAATTGATACTTGGACGTACTATTCTCAAGAAGGTAAAAAGACCAATACCGAAATTTATCAAAACGACAAACTAATTCAAAAGGAATAAAAGTGATGGCACGACCCACGCTACAAGGTACAAATTTTAATTTTCCGGGGCAGAAAAGCCTCTATAGAGGAAAGGTCAGGGATGTATATGGATTTGAAGATATCCTCTTGATGGTCGCAACAGATCGTATTTCTGCATTCGATGTGGTGCTACCAAGGCCAATTCCTTATAAGGGGCAAATTCTAAATCAAATTGCTTCTGAGTGCCTGATAGCCACAAGACATATCGTTCCAAACTGGCTAGAGAGCACACCAGATCCTAATGTTTCCATTGGTAAAAAATGCGCAGCTTTTCAGGTAGAAATGGTGATCCGTGGATACTTGGCAGGTCATGCGTGGCGCGAGTACCGTGATGGAAAAAGGGCGATTTGTGGTGTCCCTTTACCTGAAGGATTGAAAGAAAATGACAGGCTTCCCACTCCCATTATCACACCGAGTACCAAGGCCCACGAAGGCCATGACGAAGATATTTCCAGAGAAGAAATATTGGCTCAGGGGCTCGTAGCAGAGAGGGATTATGACTTGATGGAAAAATACACTTTCGCCCTTTTTGAATATGGAACTAAAGTCGCTGATGAGAGGGGGTTGATCCTAGTAGATACCAAATATGAATTTGGTAAACATGAAGATACCATCTACCTGATCGATGAAGCACATACTCCAGATTCTTCCAGGTATTTTTATAAAGAAGGATACGAGGAGCGCCAGCAAAAAGGAGAAAAACAAAAGCAGCTCTCTAAAGAATTTGTAAGGCAGTGGCTGATCGAAAATGGCTTTCAGGGAAAAACCGGCCAACAAGTACCAGAAATGACAGACGAAGTCGTCAACAATATTTCTGATCGATATATTGAACTTTACGAAAAAGTATCTGGAAATAAATTTGTTGCGCCGACGGAGCAAGACTTACTTGCACGTGTAGAATCCAACATAAAAAAAATATTATAACTAGCTAAATACAAGAACATGAAATATTCAATAGATAAAAAGGAACAGTACAGCATCCTGAAACTACAGGAAGAAAAAATAGATTCGCCGCTTTCGCCGGAATTGAAGTCAGAGTTTGTCACGCTCAATGCGGAAGGCGTAAAAAATATCATCGTTGACTTATCCGAAGTGAAATATGTCGATTCTTCTGGACTGAGTGCACTTTTGGTCGGCAATAGGATTTTCAATGAAGATGGAGGAATATTCATTTTGGCTGCCCTGAATGATCATGTGATGAAGCTGATTAAAATATCGCAGCTCAACAATGTACTCAATTTACTACCAACTGTGGAAGAAGCTATTGACGCTGTTTTCCTAAAGACGATAGAAAACGATTTGCAATCGGGTGACACTTCGGCTGATTGATCGTTGATCTTTCAACTCAAAATACTTGGGAACAATTCTGCTATTCCTGCCCATGGCAGGAATCAAAGTTCCCAGATTTTGCAATTGGATCAGCGTTATGTACTGATTGATTGTGGTGAGGGAACTCAAATACAACTTTCGAAGCAAAATATTAGGATGAGCCGCGTCAGGACAATCCTAATCAGTCATCTTCACGGAGATCATTACTTTGGCTTGATCGGTTTATTGTCAACGATGCATCTGTTTGGCAGAAAGCATCCACTTACAATTTATGCCCCACCTGAGCTAGAAAAAATCCTTGAGCTACAATTACGTGCTTCTGAGACCAACCTTTGTTATAAACTCACATTTATTCCACTGACCCATGAAGGCATAAAAGAAATCCACAGAGAAAAGCAATTTACCATTCAGGCATTTCCGCTGACACATGGCATCAAGTGTTATGGTTTTATTATCAAGGAAACTCCTAAAGAGTGGCGCATCAATAAAGCAAATCTATTGGAAGAAATGCTCATCCAAGAAATAATCACTCTCAAGCAAGGCCTTGATGTATTGCATGAGGATGGAACCATAAAATATGCATTGAAAATCCATGCCTTGGAGCCAAGGCAATCAAGATCGTATGCTTATTGTTCTGACACGAGATACGACGAGGATATCATTCCTTACATAAAAAATGTAGACCTTTTATATCATGAAGCTACATTTTCAGAAGAAATGAAAGACAGGGCAGAAAGGACCAATCACTCCACTGCTTCTCAGGCCGCTACAATTGCCAAACAGTCCATGGCAAAGAAGCTTTTGCTCGGGCATTATTCCACAAGGTATAAAGACCCCGCACCCTTGCTCGAAGAAGCTAAGGCTATCTTTGAAGAAACGTATTTAACCCATGAAGGGGAAACCATCACCCTAAAAGAGTAAAAAATCCATGGATACTAAGCATACAATCCAGCGAAAGAAAACCAACCTGTTCATCATATTGAGTGCGCTGTTTTTGACCAATGCGATTATTGCCGAAATTATCGGGGTCAAGATTTTTTCCATGGAATCTACATTTGGTTTTGCTCCGGCACAAATCTCATTATTCGGAGGGATGGTCCTAGATTTTAACCTGACAGCCGGGGCATTAATCTGGCCTGTGGTTTTTATTTCCACAGATATCATCAATGAATATTTTGGTAAAAAGGGAGTACGAAAAATCAGCTTTATCACGGCATTCCTTATTGCGTACGTTTTCATTGTGATTTTCTTGGTGACCAAGCTCAATCCTGCTTCATTTTGGTTAGACCTTAATAATCAGGATGCAGAAGGAAATCCGTTCAATATCGACTTCGCTTTTCAGACTATTTTTCGTCAGGGACTCGGTATCATCATCGGTTCGCTCACTGCATTTTTGATTGGTCAACTATTGGATGTTTTTATATTTCAACAATTGCGGCGCGTCACAGGCAAAAGAATGATTTGGCTCAGAGCAACCGGATCAACATTGATCTCCCAGCTCATCGATAGTTTTGTAGTCCTTGGCGTTGCGTTTTATATTTTTGGGAATTGGTCGCTGGAGCAGATCTTTTCCGTTGGGATTATCAATTATATCTACAAATTTGTAGTGGCCATCGCCCTAACTCCACTACTCTACGTGGGTCATTATTTTATTGATAAATATCTGGGCAAAGAAGTGGCTGAGGCAATGGTTGACGAAGCAGCCGGAGAAGACCATTCTATATTCTAAGATCTGAAAAAATTATCGCAAATTATCGCTGTGGATACTGCCACATTTAGCGATTCGGCTCCTCCTAATTTGGGTATGGTCACTTTCTTATCCAAAAATTGAATTAAACCCTCATTAATTCCATTGGATTCATTGCCCATCAAAATCACCGCTGGAGTTTCCAATTTGGTCTTGTGCACATCATCACCGTTCAGCATGGCACCATACACCTTGTGTGTTGTATTTTGGCTTAAAAAGCCTCCTAAATCCATGAAATGAACTTGTACCCTTGTAAATGAGCCCATCGAAGCATGGATCACTTTTGGGTTGTAAAAGTCGGCAGTTTCCATGCTCGCCAAAATGTGTCGAATCCCATACCAATCTGCAATACGGACAATGGTGCCCAAATTTCCTGGATCGCTCACATTGTCAAGTGCCAACAGCATATTTTCATTTGACACATCCACCTCCCCCACTTTCATCTTTGCCACAGCCAGCCCATATTCATTGGATTGAAATGTTCCTATGCTCACAAGTTCCTTTTCCATACAAACTGTGTAGTCAGGAACTTGTATCAACATGGCTTTATACTCATCCACAAATTTTTGTGTGAGGAACAAATGGCTTATTTCAAAATCAGAATTGAGCAATTCAGCAATATTCTTTGCGCCTTCTACGATAAATGATGCGGCATTCTTGCGGTATTTTTTTAATTTCAAACTTTTAACAAACTTTGCCTGTTGTTTCGAAATCATTAGTGAATAAGAAAAGTTGAACAATTATTTTGTCAAAGCACTTTTATACATTTCTATCGCGCAATTGATCCTCTCCTGCATGGGGACCAGACATCTGCAAGATGAAGAATATTTACTTCGCAGGCAAAATATCAAAGGCAATCATGACTTTCCCGATGAG
Source organism: Bacteroidia bacterium (assembly GCA_030426345.1). Classification (GTDB taxonomy): domain Bacteria; phylum Bacteroidota; class Bacteroidia; order Cytophagales; family Cyclobacteriaceae; genus JAAUQL01. The sequence goes on along the minus strand of JAUHYU010000052.1, from coordinate 15,069 downwards.
GTCTTTGAAGAACTTTTTCAAGCCAAGGCAAACAAAAAATTTCCCATCATTCCTTTTGCCCCTTATGTTTGGATTTACCAACAGGGTGAAAAAAAATATGACTCTGTCAAGATTGAAAACAAAATCGATCAGATAAAGGCTAAATACGAGCGGAAAAAGAAGAAACATCCCGACAATGAAAGGAAAATCGCAAAACTTGAGCGCGTTAAATCTCAAAAAGTAGAAAAAAAACAAAGAGACCTACAGGATGGAAATATCCTGATGCGATGGGGTGAGCCTCTGAGTGTCTATAATGAAGAAACTACGGAAAAAACCAGCAAACAGATGCAGTTATATCTGCAGAACCATGGGTATTTCAACAGCTCTGTAGATTATAAAACAAAGTATAGAAGCAAGCGAGCATTTGTCACCTATGAGATCAAGGAAGACAAACCGCATACTATTGATTCCGTCCGTATTTTTACTACTGATACTACCATTCAAAAATTAATAACTGCCAGTAAGCAGGAAAGTCTCCTTGAAGTGGGGCAACCGTATAATCAGGATAATCTGGTAAAAGAGCGTGAACGGGTAGAAAAGCTGCTCAAAAACCATGGATATTTCGATTTTAGCAGACAGTACATAGTTTTTGATGTGCTTACGGATCGGGTTCCCTACAAGGTAGATTTAAGCTTGATCATCAAAGATCCCTCCAAGCGCAAATATCATAAACAGTTTTATATTGATTCCGTGATTTTTGTCACTGATGCCAATGCCCCTCCGCAAGACACATCTAGGTCGCTATTGAATTATCGTGGAATCACTTATCAGTATTATAAAAAGAAATTTTCTAAGAAGATATTAGATCAGCGTGTATTTCTATACCCCGACAGTGCTTACAGCATCGACAATACGCTGAATACGCAGCGACAACTCGCTTATCTGGATAATTTCAAATTTATCAATATCAACTATGACACCACAGGTGGCGCATTTATTGCCAATATTTTCACTAGTCCGCTCGATAAATACCAGATGACCAATGAAGTTGGCCTTAATGTTACAGAAGGGTATCCAGGTCCATTTTATAATCTATCATTAAAAGATAGAAATATTTTTGGCGGTCTGGAAAACCTGGAGGTTACGGGGTATTTTGGGTTTGAAGGAGTCGCAAGTGCCACGACCAGAGATGTGTACAGTAGCATTGAGTCGGGAGCCAAGCTAGCACTGACATTCCCCCAATTCATCATGCCTGCAAGTGCTAAATTCAAACGAAAAGTAGGTCAATACAATCCAAATACCGTGATCCGAACCGGGTTCAACTATACCCAACGACCAGAATATCAAAGGACAAATTTCTCCAATTCATTTGGATATACTTGGCAAAAGGATAGGCGCCGTCTATTTAATTTCACACTCTCTGAGTTAAGTTTTATCAATTCGGTCACCGACCCGACTTTCGATTCTTTGTTAGTAGAATTGGAACAGGCCGGAAACCCCCTCATCAGATCCTTTGACCCTTCATTCGTAAGCGCCATGAGCTTTTTCGTTGTTTATAATTTTAATCCCAATGATTTTTACGGAAACAAATCTTCACTGCTCAAAATTTATGGTGAAAGTGGTGGACTAGTCTATAACCTTTTCGAACCTACATTTTTTGAAAACTCTGGATCAGATGGCATTCAATATTTTAAATATCTGAAATTTTCCACAGACTTTCGGAGGCACCTAACTATCAATGAGAACAATGGTGTCGCTACCAGGCTCAACGTTGGTATTGCTTACCCTTATGGAAAGAATAAAACCCTACCCTACGAAAAGTTTTTCTTCGCGGGAGGAAGCAATAGTCTCCGAGCCTGGGCTCCGCGTCGCTTGGGCCCTGGCAGTCAAAAGCCAACTTTAAACGATGACCCAGATAGTGAGGGAATGTTTGATTATTCTATTGAAAAGCCGGGTGAAATACTGTTGGAGGCAAATATAGAATACCGAAGCAAGCTGGTTGGTTTTGTTGATTGGGCATTTTTTGTGGATGCAGGTAATGTATGGAAGTTTTACGAAAACCCGGAATTTCCCGGAGCAGATTTTAAGTTTAACCGTTTTTATAAAGAAATAGCCGTGGGCATGGGTCTCGGTCTGAGGCTCAATTTCTCATTTCTAGTCATTCGGTTTGATTATGGAGTAAAAATGTATGACCCTGCGCGGGATGAAGGCGAACGATGGATTGGCGATAGGCTATCTTTCTCCAATTTAGGAGGGGAACCCGGTCAAGCACTGTGGAATATCGCCATCGGATACCCATTTTAAATAAAGACTATGATATCAAAAGAAAGTATCACTAACGAATTTAAAGCCCTTCAAGACGCAATATGCCAAGGGCTCGAATTAGAGGACGGAGTATCCAAATTTCAGCAAGACTCATGGATAAGGCCTGAAGGTGGTGGTGGAAGGTCACGAGTGATAGAAAATGGCGCACTAATCGAAAAAGGTGGAGTTAATTTTTCCGCCGTATTTGGCGATACTCCTGAAAATATTAAAAAGTCATTTGGTTATGATGATTCTGAGTTTTATGCTACCGGAGTTTCTATAGTCCTCCATCCGAAAAATCCATTTGTACCCATTATCCATATGAACATTCGGTATTTTGAAATGAATGATAATACATGGTGGTTTGGTGGAGGTATTGATCTGACACCACATTATATTGACATGGAAGATGCGGCATTTTTCCATAAATCATTGAAGGATGTATGCGATAGACATCATCCGACTTATTATTCCATTTATAAAAAATGGGCGGATGATTATTTTTTTATTCAACATAGAAACGAAACCCGTGGAGTTGGTGGGATTTTCTTTGATCGACTGACGCAAAAAGACAAGAAAGAAAAACTGTTGGCTTTTGTTATTGATGTTGGGAAATCTTTTGTGCCGATTTATAGTGAAATATCACGCAAGAAGAAAGAAAAAGAATTTGGAGATGCAGAACGAGATTGGCAGCTAATTCGCCGAGGAAGGTACGCAGAATTTAACCTGGCAATAGACAGAGGAACAAAATTCGGATTAGAAACCAACGGAAGAATCGAGTCCATTCTGATGAGCCTCCCTCCCCTTGCTTCATGGAAATACAACTATATTCCTGATGAAAAATCAGCAGAATACGACACCATACAATGGCTAAAAAAGGATGTTGATTGGATAAACAAATGATGGTATGATTGATTGGTTGGATCAGATTGATAGGAATCTTTTTCTTTATTTTAATGGGTTTTATAGTGATTTTTCAGATCAGGTATGGATTTGGCTCACTTATGCCCCTACGTGGATTCCATTGTATATCTTACTGTTTTATTTCTTCATAAAAGTATTTAAAAAGGAGGGTTTCTATATGATCGCGGGACTCTTGTTAGTTGTGCTTGCATGCGACCAATTTACCTCTACATTTATGAAACCATACTTTGCCAGATGGCGTCCCTGCCATGATCCTGTAATTGGGCATTTGGTGCATGTAGCCGAGGGCTGTGGTGGCCAATTCGGATTTGCTTCAAGCCATTCGGCCAATTCATTTGGCATTGCCATGTTTGCTTTCATGGTTTTTAGACACTTTTGGAGGTGGACTTGGTTGATGTTTGTTTGGGCAGCAGTGGTAGCGTTTAGCAGGATTATGGTTGGTGTGCACTACCCAGGAGATATACTTGTGGGAGGAATTTTAGGGATTGTTTTCGGATGGTTAATATTTAAGGCATTGAACGAAATATACTTTCGTATAAAGCTGAAGCCAATTATAAAAAATTAAGTCGGTTTAAAAGGGCTTCTTTATATGAAGCTCCTATCGGAATGTATTTATCTCCAATAACTAACGAGTTGTCTTCCAATGATTCTATTTTATCCAAATTAATAATATAAGACCGGTGAATCCGCACAAATTCGTCATCTGGCAGCCGATCAACAATTCCCTTCATGGTAAAATGGACAATGTTTTTTCGATTCTCAGTCTGAATAATGATATAATCTGCCAGAGCTTCTACGTACAGGATTTTATCATAAGGTATTCTATGAATTTTAGAATCTGCCCGAACATAAAATTCTTTTCGTTGTACAGCAGCAGCCCTTTTTGACTCTACATTTGCCTGAGCTTTTTCCGAAGCTTGAATAAATCGCAAATAATTAATAGGCTTGACAAGATAGTCTGTCACTTTTTTCTCGAAAGCCTCAACCGCATATTTTCGTTCAGAGGTAATTAGAATAATTTCAACGTCCTTTTCGAGTGCCTGAATAAATTCCATGCCAGACATTTTGGGCATTTGCACATCTAAAAACACTAAATCAACATGTTCCTCATCCAAATACTGAGCAGCATCAATGGCATTATCAAACTCTTTGGATAGTTGGAGAAACTTGGCCTTCTCGATAAAATGTACCACTACCTTTCGCGACATTTCATCATCATCCACCACTATGCAATTCAACATCATAAGCAAAAAACTATCCTGAGTTATAAAAATATCTGTCCGAACATCGAAGCTATATATAAAATCGTCACAATATAAATAAAAATAAAACTTGTGATTCAGCTACATCCAACAAGGTTCGCAAAGTGCAAAAAACTAAAAAAAATAATTTATCTGATAAGTTATAAGGGAATTAGCGGAGCTGCTACAAATTCTGTTTCAATTGATCGTGAATTTGGTAATTATGCACTTGGCAATAATATTGTAACTTTCAAATAAGGAAAATAGAAATGGATGCCATAAATTCATGCAAATTTTATGATGCACATGTTCGAAGATAGTTATCGTCACAAGGGAATGCGGCGAAATTTGGTTAAGATTTTGATAGACAAGGGGATAACTGACCAAGCGGTTTTGAAAGCCATCCAATCTGTACCGCGGCATTATTTTTTTGACAAGGCATTTTTGGAACATGCCTATCAGGACAAGGCATTTCCGATCGGTGAAGGACAAACGATTTCTCAACCTTACACTGTTGCCAAGCAAAGTGAACTGTTAGAAATAAAACCTGGTGATAAAGTATTGGAAATCGGCACAGGATCGGGCTATCAGTGCTGTATACTACTCGAAATGCAAGCTAAAGTTTATACTATAGAATATAATAAAGTACTGTACCGACACTCAAAGCTCTTTTTGCAAAAGCTCGGATATCGGGCAAATTTCCATCTCGGTGATGGCTCGCAAGGATGGCCGACTTTTGCTCCTTATGATAAAATAATTGTTACTGCTGGAGCACCAAACCTGCCCAATGCATTGATCGAGCAACTAAAACCCAACGGGAAGTTGGTAATTCCCGTAGGAAATGAAACGCATCAAGAGATGTTGCGCATATCAAAAGATGTCAATGGAAAAATCACTTCTGAAAGCCATGATTATTTCAAGTTTGTGCCATTATTAGGAAAATTTGGTTGGAGCGAAAATTAACGATGATGAAAAAAAAATCAAAATTCGTAAAGGATTCTTTGGTGATAAAGAGCGAGATGCTCATGCCAAATGACACCAATCCGCTAAATAATCTCATGGGGGGAAGGCTCATGTATTGGATGGATATTGCGGCTGCTATATCTGCCCAAAAGCATTCAAATTCCATGGCCGTGACGGCATCAGTAGACAATATCTCATTTCGCAACCCGATCGAGATCGGTAGTGTAATCACCTTGTCGGCAAAAGTCACCAGAGCATTTAATTCTTCCATGGAGGTATATATAGAAGTGACTGCAGAGCGTATTCCAGATCAAAAAAAGTTTATTAGCAACAGTGCTTTTTTTACCTTTGTTGCCTTGGATCCTTCCGGAAATCCCAAAAAAGTACCTGAAGCGGTTCCGGAAACGGAAACGGAAAAAGAACTTTACGAAGGTGCATTGAGACGGCGGCAATTGAGACTAATTCTATCTGGAAGATTGAAGCCTACCGATGCCAAAGAATTAATTTCCATTTTGAATCAGAATGCATAATATGGATCAACAAAGCGAGCTTTTAAAATATATTTATCAGGAAGATGATATCTTTATTGTTGATGAACAGCAAGAGCAGGTGGCAAAAGCCATTGAAAAGCCATTGGAAGTGAATAGTTCCAGTCCCCCTATTGCCTCAGAACCTGAGCCTATTACTTTTTTTGGTGAAAACAGTAGAGGAATCTTGATCTTGGTAAATGACCCTACTAGTGAATTTCTCAATACACAGGATTTAAACCTATTGATGAAAATAATAGAAGCTGGGTTGAAATTCTCCAAGAAAGATATCGCGTTGGTAAACATTTTCAAATTTCCTACAAGTCGGGTCGTACAGGAAATTTCCCACAATAATCTGATCTCATTTGGCACGATAGAGACTATATCCACGGATAAACCCTTAAATCAGGTTATTGATTTTCATGGAAAAAAGACCCTTTTTTCACATCAATTGAGCGAAATATCCATGGATGTTGAAAAGAAAAAAGAGCTTTGGAAAGCACTACAATCAATGTTTAATATTTAAAAAAATAAAGATTGAACAATCGAGTTTGCATCAAAATTGGATCGAACGTACTAACAAAAGCTGATGGCCTGCCCAATGAAGAATTGATCAAAAAAATCACCGTGCAACTAGCGGAATTAAAAAAACAAGGCAAGCAAGTCATCTTAGTTTCCTCTGGGGCAGTAGCCGCAGGAAGAAGCGTGTTCAAATCTGCTAAAAAGTTAGATACTGTCGTCGAAAGGCAGCTGCTCTCTTCCTTGGGACAAGTAAAGTTGATCCATATTTATACCGAATTGTTTGAAGCCCTTGGGCAAACCTGTGCACAGGTGTTGGTCACGAGGCAGGATTTTAAGGATCGAAATCATTATCTGAACATGCAAAATTGCCTGAATGCGCTCCTTGCCAATGACATCATTCCAATCATCAACGAAAATGATGTTGTTTCTATCACCGAGCTCATGTTTACTGATAATGACGAACTCGCTGGCTTAATTTCCGGAATGCTCAATGTGGAGAGTTTATATATTCTAACTAATGTGGATGGTGTATTTGATGGCGACCCTGAATTAGATTCGTCCTCAATAATTTCAGAATTTGATACCAAAGATCATCATTTAGAAAGTATCAGCAGCAACGTAAAATCTAATTTTGGTCGTGGAGGAATCATCACAAAGTGTACCACTGCCCTGCATGTTGCCAGCCTTGGCATTCCTGTCATCATCGCCAATGGAAATGCCGATAATATTATCGTTCGATTGTCTAATGGAGAAAAGATGGGCACCACTTTTATACCTAAAAAAAGCACTTCCAGCCTCAAAAAATGGATCGCGCACTCGCATCCAAACGTGAAAGGAAAAGTAATCATCAACGAAGGCGCCAGAGTTTCACTGACTTCTCAGTCGGCAGTAAGTCTCTTGCCTGTAGGCGTGGTAGCTATCGAAGGAGAATTTAAATCAGGAGATATCATCCAAATCATGGATGAAAAATCAAATGAAATCGGCCTTGGACAATCAAAATTTGGCAGCAAAAAAGCAGCTACCCTTATTGGGCTAAAAAATCAAAAACCAATTATTCACTACGATCATTTATATTTGCATTGATCAATATTAAAAACGATTAACCATGAATTTGGAAAATACTTTTAAGTTAGTAGTTCGCGCTAGCAGAAAACTCGCATTGGTGGAGGAGTCGACCGTCAATGAATTGCTGATCGCGCTATCTGATGCAGCCATCGAAAATACCGCTACTATTCTTTCAGAAAATAAAAAGGATTTAGATCGTATGCCGGAGTCCGATCCGAAATACGATCGATTGAAACTTACCGAACAGCGCATCAAGGACATTGCCAACGATCTGAAGAATGTTGCCAAACTTTCATCTCCTTTAGGAAAAGTATTAGATCAAAGAAGTCATGTTAATGGACTGAGAATGACTAAAATATCCGTTCCAATTGGTGTGATCGGAATTATTTATGAATCCCGTCCTAATGTAACTTTTGATGTTTTTTCTTTGTGCTTAAAATCAGGAAATGCCTGTATTTTAAAAGGTGGCAGCGATGCAGAGTTTTCTAATATCGCTATAGCAAAAATCATCCATGAGATTATCAGAAAATTTAACCTTGATGAAAACATATTAGCCTTGCTCCCTGCCGATCGTGCGGCTACTTCCGAATTGCTGAATGCAGTTAATTATGTGGACATCATTATTCCAAGAGGTAGCCAAAACCTAATCAACTACGTGCGAGAAAATGCCAAAGTACCGGTGATTGAAACCGGTGCGGGAATTGTACATACTTATGTTGACAAATCTGCTGATCTAGAAAAAAGTATCCAGATTGTGAATAATGCCAAAACAAGAAGGGTCAGCGTCTGCAATGCACTAGATTGTTTGGTGATCCATGAAGACAATCTTGACAAATTGAAAGACATAGTGAAGCCGCTCAAAGATAGCCATGTGGAAATTTATGCAGATGAAAAGGCCTTGAAATCCATGAAAGGCGTATATCCTGATGAACTGCTGAAAGCAGCCAAACCGGAGCATTTTGGTACAGAATTTCTAGATTATAAAATGTCTGTAAAAACAGTCAAAAACCTTGATGAAGCTCTAGAGCACATCAGTTTGTATAGTTCAAAACACAGCGAGGCAATCATTGCGGAAGACGAGGAAGTAATTGATAAATTCATGAAAGGCGTAGATGCTGCTGCAGTTTATGCAAATACCTCGACAGCGTTTACGGATGGGGCTCAGTTTGGGCTTGGAGCCGAAATAGGCATCAGCACACAAAAGCTTCATGCACGCGGCCCTATGGCGCTTGGTGAGCTTACGAGCTACAAATGGATTATCAAGGGAGATGGACAGATAAGGGCATAAGTTCAAAACAATAATGAAAAAGGGTTCAAATCCATGGATTTTGAACCCTTTTTATGACTTTTAAGATGGCTTGGTCTGTTAAATGGGAGGTTCCTTTATTTCCAAAAATTCGATTTCCTTTTTTAAATTGAGCTTGGTCTGTCTGACTTCCTCAAGCTTCTTATCTAACATATATTTATAAACGCTTTTTTCAACAAACTGATCTCGTTCAATCAGCCATTTTCGCTGTTCCTTTTTATTAAAAATATTGCTGAAAAAACCGCTAAACTTCTTTTCCGGATATTTTTCATCTCGTATTTTTTTAAAATCCTCTACCTGTAATAAGGTGGGAAAATACCACAAGGAATCTTTCGCATTAAGATATATCTGTTGATCGTCGGTTTCCCATAAATCACTGATATTCAATCCTGTTAAAGAATCTTCTTTATCCATCAATTTAAGGCTCTTATCAGCGCTGGAAATATCAGAATTCGTCGATGCCAGCACGCGCAAATACCTGCTCATTGGGTAGCAGTCTCCAGTAAGACACAAAACGTTTTCATTTCTCATAGAATCTCTCAATTCATTTATCAAATAAGGTTTTTGCCAATCCATATTGTCCAGCAATTGACCTTCCAAAGAATCAACTTCAGATACTGTCATGAGCGTATGGGTCCTTTGCGACAATTCGGAGTTGATTTTTTTATTGATCCCGTCGATATAAATAATCTGCTGTGAATCGATCAAAGTATCTCTCTGATCATTTGAAAAGGCATATTTCCTTTTGTTGACAAAAGTGGTATCGTTGGACACATACTGCGCCACACTGCCTTTAATTTGATCTATGATCATTTCTAAATCACGTTGCTTCTGATCCAACATATATCCATAAATATCCCTGCGAACCCGCTCAGCACCCGCGGCATCCCAAGCAATGAATTCCGGATCACCCCTGAGTATTTTCCTAATTGAGAATTTCTTTTCTGGTATTGTATACTTTTCCTTTTTCAGCATCTCATCCATGGATTTTCTAGTGATTTTATCAGGATAGTACCATATGGTATCCAGTAGGTTTAGACTCAAGGGAAAAGAAACAATGTTGGAAGAATCATTCGCCAGATATTGCCGATCAGTATGGATTCTTTGTTGCAAAACCTCCAATTGCATCAATTCTTCTTGAGTTAATTCTTCATCTTCAATAAGAGACAATAAAGAGCTGTGTCTCTGAATGTTAAAAGTATCTACTCCAACCGTTATTTTTTGATTGGCTACCAACAAATCACGCATGGCAACTACCTCCAAACTGTCTTTGGCAAATCGCTGCACAAACAGGGAATCAATGGTTTTCATAGCACTCGGATCCAACACATCTGATGACATTGATGCATCAAAGTAACTGAAAAAGCTATCATGGATCACAACCTGATCAACGCCATCTTCTATCAAAAGTGAAAAGAAATCCTTGAGGTTTGTCTCCGCATTTTTTCGAGCTTGTGTCAATATATTTGCTTCCAGCGCATTTGACCTCAATTTCTTCAGAGTTTCCTCTTTTACCATTTGCATGTATTTTGGCTCGTTGGCTTTACGGCTCACAAGAATCACCTCAAATCCCTTTACCTGCTTTTCCGGGATGAACCATGGATTGATGGTACAAACTAATATTTCAGGTTTTATACCAATAAGGTGAATGGTTTTGTTTGCTTTATCATATTTGAAATTCTGTTGTGTGAATTCCCCAAAGTCAATACCTGCTTTCACCCAACCCCTGCCCAACACAACAATCTGCTGCTTTTTAAATTTTTTATTGGCAGAAAGAGAATTTATCCTTTCATTAGTTATTTTTTTAAGTTCCGTAGCTACCAAATCTTGCTTGATAATCTCTTTATATTTTTTTGTCTCGTCTTCCTTTTGGTCAAAAAGAACCTTCAGCAATCGCTTCTCATCTTTTATACCCATTTTGCTCAATAGCCAATTTATATAATCCTGATAATAAGCGTTTTCTGTTAAAATGCTAAACCGATGATAAAAGTAATCATATAGGTCTTTTTTCTTGTTCCATCCTGTGAGCTTGATCTGATTCTTCTCATCAATCAAGGTGGTAATGGCATTTTGAAACTGATCATGCAAGATTTTGTAATCTTCAATGAACGAGTCATTGTTGTCCATCACCTGAGCAATGCGCGACTGCTGTAGCGAGTTGAGCACTTCCCCATAATATTCGGCAGTAATCAATTGACCAATTTCCCGGATGCTTTGTACATTGATTGGCGTATCTTCTAATTTCAGCTTTTTACTTTTCAGCAATCCAAAGGGATCGAAAAAAGAGAACGCCAATACCACCGCCACCACGATGGCAATTTGAATCACAAGGCCGAATTGTTTCCAGAATAGCATTTCTGTTTATTCTTCTATTTCGTAGTCAAAATCAATTTCTTTGATCAATTCCCCTCTTTTGAAATTGATATATATCTCTTCATATCCGAGATTTTTCAACAGCCCTTCCATCATCAGTCGGGTTTTAATTTCTGTAGCTTCCCGGATGCCAGTATATTTCAGGTTATTCCTAATGTCGAGCTCTGCCAACATATAAAAGCGTTCGTGGTCTAAAATATCGATGCGGTTCAAAAATTTATTTTGCGTGATCGTGCTGTCAATTTTATAAGTGGAAAAAGGATAACTAAAATCTAAAACCTGCACATGAGGCAAGCTGAGAGTAATGCGCTTTCCTTCTATGGAAATATCATTCTTTTTGAGCAAGGAAAGATCCACTCCTGTTTTGATAATGGCCTGAGTATTTGCTGCAAAGTAGGCTTTATTCACCTTGATAACCCCTAACAGTTTCTTTTCCTGAGTGCCCAGCACCACCTTATCTAAAATGGTCTCTGTCGTAGCCAACTTCATGGCACTTTTTACTTTACTCACCACCAAATACCGCTTATCCTCCTTTTTGCAGCCAACCAGCGAAAGGCCAATTATAATCCAGCAAACAGAACTTAACCCAAATGACCGCAGCCTGCGGTAAATCCGATAAGATGGTTTCATGGATTTTAAGGCACTTTTCTCCCCTCTTTTCACTATCTGTGATGAAAAGCCTTGCATACCGTTCGTTTGTTTTAGCAACCTCATATCCTCAATTACAGAAATTCATCATCCTTGTGCTGTCGTATCGTCAAAATCGCCCGTCTCATCAATATCATGGATTTCAGGTGCTTTATTGGCCTTAATTACAGCCTTGGCCTCACTGGCTTTTACCGGCGACTGAAGTTCATTCAATGCTGATTCGCTATCTTCTGGAGTGACCACATTTGGCACAAATGGCTCTTTTGGTGGTTGGAGATATTCCAACGATTTATTTCCAAAATAAAATGCCACCATCATCAAAAAGGCTGTTTTTAAAAAATCGTAGTTGTCTATAAAGAATTGGTTTTGCTCCAATTTATACGGAAGCTCAAGGGAAGCGAGCATCAAGGAAAACCCCCCAACGAGCAGCGAAAGTGCAAGTGTGGCACGTACAGTGCCGGGCGGCAGGCCAAGTGTTTCAGTAGAATGTGGGTTTATTATTGGTTCATCGTCCAACAATCCCGGCTGACCATCTTTCTTTATTTCCAATTCTTCCCAATCTGCATCTGTCCAGCCCATATTTATATTATAAAAATATATGGCCCAGGTATAATATACGATCAGGGATATGATCCAGCTGATAATCATCCCCGCCGCGAGGTTATAATACATTTTGCCCGGGTTGAGGAGCGTAACTAATAGAGTTGTGAAAATGATCAGCCCGATGTATGCCGCAGCTACTTTCCACCAAGCTAGCTTTGTAGTGACTTGTATTTTATCATCATTCATAATCGTATGTGTTTAGTCCCGGAAATCAAACTGGCAATGTGTCAATCCAGACTTCGTCTTTTATGGTTATGGTTATTTTTTTATTTGCTAATAATTGCGCCTCTATAAATTGATAGAAGGTTTTAAAGGTATTTTTCGAATTGGAAAGATACGTTTTCTCATTGCCCACGTTCAGGCTATCAGACACCGAAATGCACCCCTCGGTATCGGTATGATCCCCACCATTATGTATATAAATCGAACTAAAACCCGCGACATCCTTTACTTGGATATGAAATTTAAACCAATCGGGATACCGTTCGCGATAGGCCTTTGTCAAGTCTGTAACAGCCCGCTGAAAATCAACCGTATATGTGCCAGATGGAATCCTGGTTTCCCCGGGAATTTTCACAGCGTGAAAGGTATCTTCCAATGTATAGCAATAGAATTTATTGTTAACATACATTAAGCCTAATGTAGTTTGCGAGTCGTCGTGAAACCTCAGAAGCCTGATCTGAATTTTTGAAGGATCTAGTTTCCATGGATTTTGAGGCACTTTTGGTGATCCTTCAACAGGTGAGGCTACTGTTGTCTTGTTGGTCTCAGGATTTTTGGTAAGGGATATGAAAAACTCATAAACCTTTTTTGCTACTTGAACAATCACTCCGGCAAAGCCAATGAGCCAAAGCCAAATATCATCGAGCATATCGGGATTTTTGAAAAATGCGATCAGTAGAAAAGTGGCAACCCCAATAAATAAAAGCAGCAAAAACCTTTTCATAGTACTAAGTATGGGTATTTACATGACCTTTACTCACCCATCCTTCTATTTCCGTTTTCACGCGATACCAGCCATTCACTTCTTCCAGTATCTGCACTTCATGACCTGAAGTCAGCGGTTTGGCAACTTTGTCAAAAGCAATTCCTGCCCCACTCCTGATATTCAATTTGGACGGTACAATCAAACCGGATTCCGGCAATTCATGCACTCCTGCCGCAAGATCATCACGGTCATCCCCAAGTACGGTCCTACGAAACTTATCCAGAGGAAAAGCAGGCCCGGGGTCCTGCTTTCTGCCCGGAGATATCTCTTCGTGTCCTAATATTTCAAATATTTTTGGATAGGCAGCAATGATCACGCTGGCAATCTCCATGTTGAGTTTTAGCTGTTTTTCTGTGTATGTGTGCCAAAATCTAGGAGCCGTTTCATTTCGGTGAATGGCCTCCATCACCTCTGATTGCGGATATTTTCTACCAAACCACGATTGATACTCATTTCCTGTTTTAGTGAGAATCCCTGCATTGTCCAATTCGATACCGATAGAAAAATTGTTGAAGCCCGGCCTACCACCATAATAGCTTTTGCCCGCATGCCATGCAATCTTATTAAAGGGGACTATTTGAAATATCTCGCCCTCACGGCCAATCACTATGTGAGCAGACGCTTTCACATTCTTATCTTGTAGATACTTTGCCGAAGATTCTGCCCCACTTCCGGCGGTATAGTGGATGATCAAGCTATCTGGCGAATTAGGGGGAAACTCAAGGTTATTTTTTGATGTCAACAGATGCACCACGTTTTCTCCCTGAAGCAAATGATTGTCATCAATGGTGTAGTTCATGTTATTAGGTTTGGATATTTAGCCCTTAAATAAGTCAATCAATATTGTTTATTAATGTCAAAAAGATATTGGAGTGTTTGAACAGGAATTTCTCAATTAATAATTGAGATTTCAAATCTACTAAACACCTATTTTATCATTTGACTACCAATGGAAATATCAAACAACATTGACTGTTACATTATAAAGTTGAATATAATTATTTTTTCGACATTATCGAAATACAGAAAAATATCTGACTGCTCCTAGGATAAACCGATAGCTACAAAATTGAAGGCAACTGGTTATGAGTTCCAACTTTCATTATTAGATAAGTGTCTTTAGGGCAAGACATATTAGCAATCCACAATTTAACAAACATGAAAAAGCCAAAACACCTACGACCACTTTTGCTATTTATCGGCATATGCATCGCTGCAGTTAGTTTATTACTTTCAAGTTGTGATGACAAAGTCGAAATCACCCAAACCTATACCGTCATGGAGCCGGTATATCTGACCCCGGCCAACCTGAGGGCTTCTTTTGAAATCAAGCCGCCAGTAGAAATTACCCAAACCGGAAAAATATATTTATATAAAGACTTCCTATTTCTCAATGAACCGGGCAAGGGCATTCATGTGATTGACAATAAAGACCGCACAAATCCTAAAGTCATTAGCTTTATCAATATTCCCGGAAACTATGAAATGGCAGTACGGGGTGACCGGCTTTTTGCAGATAGCTATGTAGATCTCTTGGTTTTGGATATTTCTGACCCACAAGATGTGCAGCTCACCAAACGTATAAAAGACATCTTCCTGAATCTCGCGCAACAAAACCAATATTAT
>JAUHYU010000051.1 GCA_030426345.1 Bacteroidia bacterium | reverse complement strand
TCAATAATTATAAATACCTTGAAATTTAAATTCACGTTTGTAATCGCATTTTTGATCTGCTTGACCAATTGCAAATAGCTGCCAAAGAAGAAGCTATCGCAATGGTCGCAGAAAATTGGTTATGAAGTCTATGACGATACCTTAAATATTAAAATAGATAATCCAATAAAATGTCCAATTAGAGTTTTTGCCAAATCATCAAATAAGGACATTCAAGAGAAATTGGACAAAAATTTCCCCGTCATTATACCTCCAACTAGTGATACCGTATTTTATTATTTCACGAATAAGACTAAGGACGAAATTCAAATCAAGTTTACATCGATGATGGGAAATCCAAATGATACAATTCATAAGAAGGATATGAATCTTTCTATTAGAAAAGGCTATAAGTACAAGATTATTCAAGGATATAATGGGAAATACACGCACTCTTCAGCGTATTCTAAATATGCTATTGATTTTGATCTTAAGGAAGGAGATACAATCTGTGCTGCTGCAGATGGAGTTGTGGTAGGAGTAATTGAAGATTATAAAGATGGTGGTAAGTCAAAAAAATGGAGAGATTATGCAAACTTCATCACTGTTTTCCATCCGGAAATGAATTTATATACCCAATACGTGCACCTTATACACAAAGGGAGCTTAGTTGAAGTTGGTGACATCATCAAATCAGAACAACCAATTGGTCGATCAGGTAAAACAGGTTTTACAAATATTGAACATCTTCATTTTAATGTATTAAAAGCAAATAGTTCTGGAATGGAGTCCGTACCAATTGAGTTTGAAGAAGGATATAAAGGAACCGAATTCAAAAAAGGCAAATGGGTAAAAAAATAAGATCAAAAAGCCTCTAAAATCCACGGATATTAAAGGCTTTTTTGCAAACTGACCAATGTTCTTTTAAAACTATCAAAATCTTGGTAGATTTAGATTAATGACACAATCAAAATATATGTAATACACATATTCGCTTGTTGTGCATAATTAACAAATAATTGAGATATAGTTTTACACTATTTTTAGTGCTTAATTTCACTTTACACCTTTTTGCACAGGATAAACCTAACAAATTGGAAAAAGATCAAATCGGAAAAATTGATTCGACTGAATTAATTCTAATTGATCCGGTTAAATATCCATCTTTTCCAGGAGGAGCTGACTCACTCAAAGTATTCATAAAGAAAAATTATAATTGGACTGTTGGAAAAGAAACGATTGTAGGAAAAGTATTTATTGAATTCTATGTGGAGAAAGATGGAAATATATCGAACATTAGTATTGTAAAAGGATTGCATCCGGATTGTGATAAAGAGGCAATTAGAATTGTTAAACTAATGCCAAAATGGAACCCATCCGAAGTTGATGGGAAGTCCATCAGATCCAAATGGATATTACCAATCGAATTCAATGGACTCAAATAAAAAATTATGCACAACAATCCCATCTGTTACACAACCAAGAAATAGAGTTAGATAAACAAGCAACTTGACTTTAGCATATCGAAGTAAACGCACCTTTCGAAATGAATCATAACTTGCAGCTATTCTCAGCTAAGAATTCAAATTAATCCTAACGTTTGTGTTGAAAATGTAAAATCTGTAAATTCATTTTTACTCACCAACAAATCACGTAATCTTATGAACGACAGGAGATCCGTATTAAAAACATTGGTCGCTTTGACTGCAGGGTTATTAGTTCCCCTAAAAGGAATCAATGGCAATTTTTATGCCCCTAAAGATAAATTCGGGGAATTGTTGCCGTTGAGATTTCTTGGAAGGACTGGAGAAAAAGTAACTATGCTCGGTCTTGGAGGTGCACATATTGCCAAGTGCGAAGAAATAACTGCAGAGGCACAGATAGAATGTGCCATTGACGGAGGCATTAGATTTTTTGATAATGCACATTCATACGGAAGAGGTAAATCTGAAGAAAGATATGGCAAATACCTCGTGCCCAAATATCGCGATGTTTCCTTTATTATGACGAAGACAACTGCTGTCTCCGGTAAAGATGCTTTGTCCGAATTAGAGGGTTCCTTAAAAAGGATGAAGCTCGATTATGTTGATTTATGGCAAATGCATAGTATAAGAAGTCCGCAAGACGTGGATACTAGAATTGAGCAGGAGGTTTTGGAGGTGTTTATAAGGGCCAAGGAATCTGGAAAAGTCAAGCATATTGGATTTACAGGACATCAAGACTTTAATGCTCACAAGCGCATGCTCGAAAGCACCAATATTTTGGAAACATGTCAAATGCCAATGAATTGTTTCGATCCAAATTATAAGAGTTTTATCAATAATGTATTGCCAACTCTTGTGGAAAGACAGATGGGTATTTTGGCCATGAAAACCCTGTCTAATGGTGGATTTTTTGGAGGCAAAACCCATTTTGTAAGTGGGGACAATCCAAAAGTAATCCCTAATGTAGTCAGTGTACAAGAGGCTATTCATTTTGCCTGGTCCCTGCCAATAAGTACCTTAATAACAGGTGCTGATGATGTTGAGATGCTGCAGGAAAAAATAGACTTGGCCAGATCATTCATAGCAATGAGCGAAAAAACGCGGCTAGAACTAGTGGAAAGAGTTGGTCATGCAGATTTGGAAGGAGCAAAAGTAGAATTTTATAAGTCATAAATTCCAGTTCATTTGTTAGAGCAATATATTTCTCATTCCGGGTCGATGTTATTTTTTAAATTCAACCATATCAACACACTAACAGATTTTTAGTTTATATTTTGTTTGAGAACCAATCAACATCTCAGATAAAAAACAAGGTCAAAAACCCTCTAAAATCCATGGATTTTAGAGGGTTTTTTGGAAATTTACCAATGTTTTTTTGATATGATCCAAATCTCGGTAGATTTGGATTTTTGATAATTGAGATATGTGTAGTAAGCGTGTTAAAATTTTGGAGTGCATTTTTCAAGGACGAATTTCTAAATGACAAAGCGACAAACTTTATTTATAATCGCCCTTTCAATAACAGTTTCTGTTTAGAGCTAGACTAAAATTGACGGAGCAGTAATTAGAGATGTAGAAAAATCATTTATACCTAGAATAAATGTCATCATTAAGGGACAAAGATTGGTCCTTTCACAGAACTTGGTGGAATTTTTTTTAATTAAAATCTAACTATTGAAAATGAAATATATAATAACTGCGATAATTCCATTTTTATTTTTGACTTCTAAATTGTTCTCTCAAAATGGATATGTAATTCTTGAGAATGACTCTTTGATTGAAGGGTATATAAAAACAGAGATTTCTTTTATGGATGGGCAGAAGGATGTGGAGCTATGGAGAACACCAAGGGATAAAGACCCTTTGAAATTTAATTTGGATGAGATTAAGGAATATAAAAAAAACAAAGGAATATGGCGAATATTCAAGAATTATCATCCATTTAAGGACAACATGAGTATATACTTTGAATTGGTAGAGGCTGAATTTTTGATTCAAGGTAATGTGGAATTGTTATTCATTAATAATCAGCAGAGTAATGTGAGTTCCTATACAGGAGGTGGACTGATTCCAGCAATTATTGATCAGAGCACTGGTAAACAGCCTATTATATATATTCTAAATAACAAGGACGATAATTATCTGGTTGCCTTACCAATGTCCCCAAAATTACTTAGGCCTGCTTTGGTTGATTTCTTCGATGAATCAATCGTCATAAAATTTGAAAGTGTATATGGAAAATTGAAACTCAATAAAGTAAAGAAGTACGTGCGCTATTTCAATGAGAATTACTAATCAATTCGACGTTGCACATCTGGGAAATTGCGCTAGATAAAACTTGCATAATTTCGTGACCATTTATCCAAATTCTAATCTATAAATCTTATCAAAAAATAAATCATAAACCCTCTAAAATCCATGGATTTTAGAGGGTTTTTTGATTTGAATATTATAAAATCAAATAAGAACTTTATCAGACCATCACATGGCTGGCTGAGGAGTCAGTTTGAGGATACTGCCCGGATTATTCAGTACAATGTAGATGGCGCCATCTGGGCCAGTAGTTACATCGCGCACCCTGCCTGCATTTTTTAGAATGGTTTGTCGGTACATCATTCTGTCTTTCTCAATATCAAGCAATTGGAGCTCCTCCATTTTTAATGACCCAACCAGAAGTTTGTTATTCCATTTAGAAAACAGATCTCCGCTGTAAAAGTCTAAACCACAAGTCGCGATTGATGGCTTCCAAAACGCGATGGGTTGCTCCATGCCTTCCTTACGCGTGAGTTCTGTGATGATGTCGCCATTGTAATTGATCCCATAACTGATCACTGGCCAGCCATAATTCAGACCCGATCGAATCAAATTAAGTTCATCGCCACCTAGAGGTCCATGTTCTGTTTCCCAAACTTGGCCCGTTTCTGGATGTACTGCCAGCCCTTGCGGATTGCGATGACCATAAGAATATATGGATTTAATGGCACCTGGTCGATTATAAAAGGGATTCGATTTCGGAATGCGACCATCCTTATAGATGCGATGGATTTTACCATTGGGTTTCGTTATATCCTGGGCATCGTCAGAAGTCCCACGGTCTCCAATACTAAAATAAAGAAACCCTTCAGGGTCGAAGACAATGCGGCTGCCAAAATGCTGGCCAGCAGTTTTGTAGGTTTCATGTGGCGCTTCAAATAAAATCTCTTGATTGCTCCAGGTATTGTCAATTAGTTTCCCGCGTACGATGGAGGTCATCGCTGGGATTTGCTCTTCCCCTTTTTCCATAACTTTCCCATGCCCATGGCTGAAGGAAAGGTAAATCCAAGGCTCACGTTCATAGTTAGGATCAATTGCCACGTCAAGCAGGCCACCCTGCCCAAAAGCACGAACCTCCGGAATACCGACAACAGAATCGGGGAGCAACACGCCATTTTCCATTATTCTCAAACGTCCCGAACGCTCTGTAATCAAAGCTTTATTGTGCCCGATAAAATCAATTGCCCATGGCACATCCAATCCTTCTGCTACCACATCTACCTTGATTGAATAATCTTGCGTCTCCAGCGTATCAGGGATTGGCGGTTTTGAGACACCCAATCTTTCTTCCTCAGACAGGATATAACTCACTAAGGAATCGATCTCATCATCACTCAGTACACCTCCCCAGGCGGGCATGCCATGATGGGGATAGCCAAATTTAATGGACCTCATGATGTCATTCTTTCCAGAGCCAAATTGCCATGAACCATCGAGGAGGCTTTGCGAAATGTTGCCTTTGAGGTCGGCACCATGACAGGTGGCGCAGTTCTTCGTGTAAATGTCCGGAATCTCAACAACTTCAACAGTTTCGTTGGAAGTCGTACTTGGTGTGCAAGACTCCAGAAAAATGGAGATAACAAGCAATGGCAATGCAATAAGTAAGTGTGTGGTTTTTAGCATTTCAGTGATTTTTGGTGGCCAATAACAAACTTGCACAAAAAAGAGCATTACACAAAACGGGTATTCATGCTTTTTAATTTGTCATAACATTTGCTCGATAGAGATTTACCCAGAACTGAAATTACTTTCTCATATCCTAGTTCATGGATTTTAGGGACTTTATGGATACTGACCAAAGGTATTCACGCGCTATTCGACATTTGCAATCCCGAAGAGCGCGACTCACTAAAGTTGTAAAAAATAATCTAAATTTTCAAGCCAAAAAGCCTCTAAAATCCATGGATTTTAGAGGCTTTTTGGAAACTGGCAAAAGTATTTTTGATGCAATCAAAATCTTGGTGGATTTAGCTTATTGATTTAATTGAAGTATGTGCAATACACATATCTGGTTGTTGTTTGCCCTGCCATATAATCGGGAAACTAAGTTGGAACATCAGGCCAAATCTGACAACTAAAAGAAAAAAAGCTGGAACGTGTTTTTTAGAAGAGAGTAAAAAAAACTAAAATTTCAAGCTCTTCTTTAGCATCATTATTAACTTCCCCTTTAGAAAAAAAATTGGCTTAGAAAAAATGACATGATAGCTGGAGAACATAAATTCTTGTCTGGAGGTGGAGAAATGGGGAAGCTTATCCGCACAAAGGATTGGAGTAACACGCCAATTGGCAATCCGGAAACCTGGCCGCAGAGTTTAAGGACGACCTTGAGCATAATCATCAACTCAAAGTTTCCAATGTTTTTATGGTGGGGGTCTGACTTAATCTGCTTTTATAATGATGCATATCGTCCCAGTCTGGGAAACGATGGCAAACATCCCGATATATTAGGAATGAAAGCACACGAGGCCTGGCCAGAAATATGGGATATAATAAAACCATTGATAGACCAGGTGCTTGCTGGCGAAGGTGCTACCTGGAGCGAAGACCAGTTAGTGCCCATTTACAGAAATGGCAAAATAGAAGATGTTTATTGGACATTTAGCTACAGTCCTGTAAATGATGAATCTGGTAAACCAGCAGGAGTATTTGTTACTTGTGTAGAGACCACAGAAGCTGTGGTGACTAGTAAAAATCTTTTAGAAAACAAAGACCAATTGCAATTCGTAATAGCGGCGGCCCAATTAGGTACATTCGACTATAATCCATCAACAAATAAATTCTCTAGTAATGCTAGATTGAAGAATTGGTTTGGATTGCCTCTCGATGACCAAATTGAACTTACCCACGCTATAGATGCCATTGCGCAAAAGGATAGGGAACGAGTGTCTAATGCCATAAAAGAGGTTTTGGAATATTCCTCAGGTGGTGTTTACGACGAAGAATTCAACATTGTAAACGCTATTTCTAAAAAGGAAATCATTGTACATGCCAAGGGAAGGGCTTGGTTTAACGAAGATAAGATTGCCTACCGTCTGAATGGGACTGTAGAAGACGTAACAGATCAGGTATTGGCACGAAAAAAAATTGAAGAAAGCGAAAGAAGTCTCCGGCTAATGATTCTTCAGGCACCTGTTGCTATTGCCATATTAAGAGGAACCGATTACAAGGTAGAAATTGCCAATAAATATGCTTTAGAGCTTTGGGGCAGAACAGAGGAAGAGGTGCTCAACATATCTATTTTTGATGCAATGCCCGAACTTTCATCCCAAGGAATAAAAGAATTACTTGACGATGTCTCCAACTCTGGTAATCGTTTCGCAAAGTCAGAACTACCCCTACAATTGTTAAGAAACGGTAATTTGGAAACGGTCTATATCAATTTTTCTTATGAGGCGCTCTATGATGCTGAAGGAAAAATCAATGGCATTATGGCTATAGGATATGATGTGACTTCGCAGGTAGAAGCCAGAAAAAGGGTTGAAGAAAGCGAACAATATATACGCTCTTTGGTGGAAAGTGCTCCTTTCCCCATAGCGGTGTACACAGGTGAAGAACTTCGTATATCACTTGCTAACCAATCCATAATGGATGTATTTGGGAAAGGAAATGATGTGGTAGGTAAATTGTATACAAAGATATTACCAGAATTACAAAACCAACAAATATTTGAACAGATTCGCGAGGTACTACGTACAGGAATCCCTTTTCATGCCAAAAACCAAAAGGTTGATATAGTAAGAGATGGAGAGCTAAAATCTTATTATTTTAATTACAGTTTTACTCCTGTAATGGATCCTCTCGGTCACACATATGCTGTAATGAATACAGGTGCTGAAGTGACAGAACTACAAGAAGCTAAGCAAAAAGTAGAGGAAAGTGAAAAGAGATTTCGTGATTCAGTAATGCAAGCACCACTCGGCATTGTTATTTTCCGTGGGACTGAAAATGTGACTGAAATGGCCAATGAAAAGTATTTGCAGTTAATTGATAAAACGGAAGATCAATTCGTAGGGAAACCACTTTTTGAAACAATACCTGAAGTTAAAGAATCCATAGCACCTATAATTGCAGATGTATATATGACCGGAAATGCGTTTTATGGTTACGAATTCCCTGTTAGGTTACACCGCCATGGCAAAACGGAAACTAATTATTTCAATTTTGTTTACCATCCCTTAAAGGAAAACAATAGGATAGCAGGCATCATGGTTGTAGCAACAGATGTCACCGCTACTGTAACAGCAAAACATTTTTTAGAAGAGAATGAGGAAAAACTAAACCTTATAATTGAAGCTAGCGAACTGGGTGTTTTTGATGTCAATTTGAAATCAGGCGATATGATAGCCTCTGATCGGTGCTATGATATTTTAGGTTTTACAAATAAGAAAAAATTAACACAGGAAGAAATTATTACACAGGTGCACCCCGATGATCTTAAAATTAGAACGGAGGCATTTGAAAAAGCATATGAAACCGGTTCATTACATTATCAAATAAGAATTATATGGGAAGATCTATCTCTGCATTGGAAAGATGTAAAGGGCAAGGTTTATTTTGACGAGAACAATAAGCCTGAACGTATGCTCGGAACTATCAGAGATATTACAGAAGAAAAGACTTTTCACCAACAATTATTGGTGAGGGAAGAGAAATTTCGCCTATTGGCAGACTCCATGCCTCAGCATATTTGGACTTCAGACCCCGAGGGCAATCTTAATTATTTTAATCAATCTGTTTACGATTATTCAGGCTTGACATTAAGGCAAATTTATAGGGATGGATGGATGCAGATTGTGCATCCCGATGACAGAGAAGAAAATGTCATCCGGTGGTTGGATTCTGTAAAAACAGGGAAAGACTTTTTATTTGAACACCGATTTAGAAGATATGACGGAGAATATCGCTGGCAATTGAGTCGTGCTATTCCGCAAAAGGATGCCAATGGTAATATTCAAATGTGGGTTGGCTCCAGTACGGATATTCAGAATATAAAAGAACAGGAGCAGCAAAAGGATTATTTTATAAGTATGGCTAGCCATGAACTAAAAACACCGCTCACTTCCATAAAGGGTTATGTGCAGATATTGCAAACCATGCATGCAAATAGTGAAGATTCCTTTTTGCAAAAGTCTTTGAAAACCATTGACCGACAATTAGTAACACTCACCACGCTCATTACGGAATTGCTCGATATCTCAAAAATAAAATCAGGCGGCCTCGACCTTAACTTGGAGCATTTTGAAATAACGGACTTGATACATGAGGTCGTTTCAGAAATCAAACATATCAACCCAAATTATGAGATACCCGTCACAGTTGAAAAAAAAGCTGTGGTATATGCCGACCATGACCGCATCGGCCAAGTACTTATTAATTTCCTCACCAATGCAGTTAAATATGCACCACAGTCCAAAACAATAAATGTAAAATGTTGTGTTAAAAACAATAGCGTTACAGTATCCATACAGGATTTTGGTATAGGTATAAATAAAAAAGAACAGGAAAGAGTATTTGAAAGATTTTATAGAGTAGAAGGCAGCAACGAAAAAACTTTTCCTGGATTTGGTATCGGCTTATTTATATCTTCCGAAATCATTAAAAAACACCATGGGAAAATTGGGGTAAAAAGTGATCCCGGAAAAGGATCCGTATTTTCTTTTGAACTTCCGGTTAACCAATGAAAAATATACAATTATGAGTGTTGGCAGAGCAAAGATTTTAATCATAGATGATAATGAAGATATTGTGACCATGACAAAGATCATGTTGGAAATGAAAGATTATAATGTATCTATCAAAACGAATACAACCCACATTGAAGATTTCATAAAAGAACTGTTTCCAGATTTGATAATAATGGATATGCTCCTGTCTGGAGCTGATGGCCGTGAAATTTGCAAATCACTTAAAAACAACCCCGATTTGGCACAAATACCCATATTAATGATATCTGCTCATCCCGATGCAAAACAAGACTGTGTTGCCGCTGGAGCTGATTGTTTCCTAGAAAAACCCTTTGACATGCAGGAATTCTATCAGGCTGTTGAGAAATCGTTATCTCTATAAAAGAGAAAAGGGGACATTGAAACGCATCAAAAAGCCTCTAAAATCCATGGATTTTAGAGGCTTTTTGACTTGAAAATGTACGTTTAGTTCTTCACCCTAAAGTCAAACCAAAGCTTGATTGGATAGTCTTCATCGCCGCCATGGCTCTTAAATACTCCTTTTTGGCTATTGGGGCCCAGCTTATCAGCCGTCTTAAACTTGGTGCCAATGGCCGGGATTTCATATAAGAATGAAAGATCAGCATCTGGAAATGGCGGGTAGGTTCCTGTTGTGGCCTCTTTTGGTTTAGCGGGAGTAAAGAGCTGGAAATATAAATTGGGTGTTTCGGAAACGATGGTAAATGGCGACTCAGTCGTTTCCAAAGTGGCCCAGTACAGATTTCCATGATAGCCCTTGAATTCTGGATAGATCAAGTTATCAAAGCTTTCTCCGGTAATGGTGTTGTTGTAGTCCTTCTCCCAAATGCCCATATTGCTGCCTTTGGTGCGGTTTTTCCAAACCCTGTACGGACCTCGCCCCATCCATTTCACCCCAGTGCAATTCTCCTCGGGATAGTTAAACGACAATCCGACAAAGGTAATGTCAACCATATTTATTAATGGGCTGGCTTCGAGCAGCAACAGTCCGTTTTTGTCCAATGTCCAGGTCATGTTTTCAGGATAGCCCTCTGAGGTGATTTCAAACGTGAAAATGCCTTCAGAATCCATGCCCCATTTCGTTGCAGTAATTTTGGTTTCACTTCCTACAGGTTTTGGCCCTCCGGTCAAGGAAATATTTCCATTGCTATTTTTGACAGAAGAGAGCGTGCCATCTGCTTTGTTAAACACAATTTCGATGTCCTTGGCAGTCGCTGTTACGGTCGATCCCGCTTCACTCATTTGTACTGCCGAAGCTTGATCAGAAATATTTTCAAATAATTCTGCCGCTTTTTCGTCCGGTTGCAATACCGGCCAGCTCCAGGTATACAATTCCCTCCCTTCATGATCAACTGCCTTAAATTGGAATAAATCAGCATTCTGAAGAATGGAGCCAATATCGATCTTCACCGCCGCTGCTTCGCCGGGCTCTGCATCAGGACTTGCAAATGTTCCAGAACCAACGACTTTTTCTTCTGAGCTGCCAATTTTGGTTTTCAGCGCTTTCCAGCTAAACGAGCATTGATCCAGATTGGTATAGGTGTATTTGTTTTTCAAAATCAATCTACCATTCCACTGTTTATTGATGGTGACAGGATCGATTTGAACAGGAGACCAGATTTCCTTAATGGTATAAAAACTACCTTCTTTTTCACGGTGGGGCCCTAAGATTCCATCAGGAGCATGGTTCCCATCTGAATCATAAACCTTACCGGGCAGGTCTGTGCGCAAAACTGCTTCATCAGAAAATATCCACAAAAAAGCCCCCGCAAGCAAAGGCGTAGATTCATAAATTCGCCAGTACGATTCTAGGTCAGCACCACTGCCACCATCGTAAAGCCCATGCAAAAACTCCGTGGACATAAATGGGTCGTTTCCATTTACCATCCTACTGATCCCAAATTTGTATTCCGGATAATGGTGCGTGTCAACGCCATTGCGCAGCAGCCATGGATAAATGACCGTTCTATTTTGAATGTCCCATTGATGAAACCATTTCTCATTGGCAAAGTCCCAGCCTCTTTCATTTCCGTGATCCCACACTACCACACTTGGGTGATTTTCATCTTTCAGTATCACTTCTTTGATCATCTTAGGGCCTACAATTGTATCGTAACTATTTTGCCAGCCAGTCACTTCATTCATCACATATATCCCAAAGGAATCACACAATTCCAGAAAACGCTTGTCAGGCACATAATGCGACATCCGAACAGCATTCATATTCATTTCTTTCATCAGCCGGATATCCATCAGGTGATTTTCTTCACTTAGGCTTCGGCCTGTCTCGGGCCAGAACGAGTGGCGATTGACACCCTTAAAAACCACCTTTTCTCCATTGATATAAAACCCATCGTGCTTTCGTAGTTCTACCGTCCGGAAACCAATTCTTTCCGTGACTTCATGCAAAATAATTTCACCTTTCTTGATCGATATTTTCATATCGTAAAGCGTTGGCCACTCGGCATTCCACGATTTTATATTTTCAAATTTCCCTGCAATAAACTGTTCTGAATTCCCTTTTTCAATATGACCTTGAACCTCTTTGCCAATCTTGTTCCCTTTCATGTCAAATAGATTTATCGACACATCAAAGTCAGATTTATCATTATTCATTGCGATCAGCGTATTAAAAGAGCCATCGCCTTTGGCATCAATGGCAATGCGATTTGCAT
The DNA here is from genome assembly GCA_030426345.1 of Bacteroidia bacterium. Taxonomy (GTDB): domain Bacteria; phylum Bacteroidota; class Bacteroidia; order Cytophagales; family Cyclobacteriaceae; genus JAAUQL01. The sequence goes on along the minus strand of JAUHYU010000051.1, from coordinate 25,193 downwards.
GGATTTTGGGTAGTATTTCTAGAAAAACGGGGCGGTAGATCCCTCCGAATATCCAGAAGTCGGACTGTCGCTCAGCTTGGTTCATAGATTCGTTTTCTGATTGCTTTGCCACATCTACTTCCAGCAAGTTAGATTTGCCGTAATTCAATAATTTACTGATGTCATATTTAAATCTGGTGAAACCTCCCTGATGCATCACCCCGGCAGACTTCCCATTGATCTTAACCTTTGTATCTGTCATCGATCCATCAAAAACAATATTGATTGATTTGCCTTTCCAATCAGCCGGAACCTCAAACTCATGTTTGTACAAGCCACGTTCTAGCCCCAATTTTTTGTCCTTGTCTTTCCAGTCATGTCCGTAGTTGTACGTTCCAAAACCTTGCAATTCCCAGTTGGAAGGAACATCAATATTTGTCCATTCTCCACTATTTTGTCCATCGGTGCAGAAAAAATCCCATTCAACTGTATTGGCAGCATCGGTACCTGATAAATAAACGATCTCAGTCTCCTGAGAATAAGTATGAAATGTAACCCCAAGTCCAATTATGAATAACACAATGCTCTTTAGTGCCATATCCTTTAATGTTTTATTGTTAAAACTAATACATGCTCAAGCAGCAGTCTCTTGAATAATCTATTCTCCCTTTTTCCAGATTGGTCCGCCCTGATAAATTTCCCCGACAGGGTATTTATCGCTGGGAACAACTGCTTCTATCATAATTCGATCTATTTTTTCCACAATCAGAGGGTTTGTATCTGCGATATTATTCTCTTCTCCAATATCATAATCCAGATTGTAAAGTTCGATTTTACCACCTTGACCAATGCGAATCCCTTTCCACTTTCCCATTCGCACGGCCTGATTATAGCTGTCACGACAATGCCCGAAATCCCAATAAAGGTATTCATGCTCTTTTTCTAATTTTCCTCCAAAAAGTGCCTCAGTAATGGAAATGCCATCGATATCACTTGGGGTATTCCCTCCTGCCAGCTCAGCGAAAGTGGGCATCATATCCTGAAATGCAATGATTTCATCACTAGTTTTACCTTTTGGTACTTTCCCTGGCCACCGGGCGATGAAAGGCACACGTATTCCTCCCTCTGTTAAATCTCTTTTGTATCCCCGTAAAGGGCCATTTGTATGAAACCCCTTCCAAACATTACTATGACCTCCATTATCACTCGTGAAAATTATCAGAGTATTCTCCTTAAGGCCCAATTCATCTACAAGTGCAACAATACGGCCGACATCTTTGTCTAGCATATGCACCATCGCAGCATATTTTTTAGCTTTTTTATCCCAATTTTCATTGGTGTATGGAGCTGTCGAAGGAACTGCCAAACCATCAGGATCTTCGGATAGGGCAGAAAAATGTGGCAATGTAAACGCAGCATACAAGAAGAAAGGTTCCTTCTGAGAATCTTTGATAAAATCAATGGCACGATCAGCAATCAGGTTATGACTATAATGCTCATGGCTTTCTGAGTTGCCTGTTAGATTTTTCCTGAAACTATTTTCACGCTCATAGTTATCATCAAGATATTCTGTATAGTAATAATGTGCGTGATCCTGATTCTGATATCCAAACCACATGTCGAATCCCTGTCCTGTTGCGTCTCCTACAGTTCCCGGGTCTCCCAAAGACCATTTACCAACACCACCACAGCGATAACCGGCTTGTTTTAGCATTTCTGCTACTGTGAAATCACTACGTTTCAGATAGGTAGGATAATGCGGAACATTGTCACGGGCTGGGGTGTGACCATTGTGCAGTCCAGTCATCAAAACACTTCGAGAAGGTGTACAAACCGGCCCTCCTGCATAAGCTTGTGTAAACCGAATTCCTTGTGAGGCCAAGCGATCTATATTGGGAGTTTTGATCAATTTCTGCCCATAAACCCCTAAATCTCCATAGCCCAAATCATCAGCCATGATAAAGATAATATTGGGCTTTTCCCCTTGCTTGTTTTGTTCTGCAAATGAATGATTTCCACTTACAAGAGTCAAAAAAAATAAAGCAATTGCCAAAATAGTTTTCATCTGAATCGGTTCAATTTTTAAATTATTTTTAATTGCCATAAGCAATGGTGAAGCTGCAACACATAAATTCTAGGGAATAATTTACTCGACTTTCTCACTTTCCCATCCTATGAATATCAAAATACTCAAATGTTATAGAGAATAAGGATTTCTATATTTATAGTCATAAAGCCTGTGTTCCGAGGCTTCTTTGTCTTCACCAAAACTTAAGGTTGCCGGGTTCCATTTAACAGGACGTTGTAATTCCGTTGCAATATTAGCCAAACAACAAAGTGTATTGGTACTGCATCCCACTTCAACTGGGGCAATAGGATCTTTTCGTGACCTAACGGCGTCAATAAAGTCTTGCATGTGTGGTGGGCCTACTTCTCGATCTGCTCCCGGATTTGATGTTTCATTCTTAACAAGCAATGACGGATCGGAGCATTGAATATCGCCTCTTTTCACACTCAGCCAGCCATTAGTGCCATTAAACCGGACACCACTGCTCCCTTTCTCATCCCACTTTTGCTCGGTCATCACAATTCCGTTTTGATATTTCATGGTTAGATACTCGGCATTGCTGTATCCTTTTGGGATATACTCACTAGGGCCCAATCCATCCATTCCAATAGCGGCCTGAGCAATATCAAACATGTGCGCGCCCCAGTCAGCGGTATAACCATTCCCGGTTTCCCTATACCATCGCCATGCTCCCCACAGTTTTTCATTTTTTTCAGGGTCAAGGGAAATTGGCGGGCATAAATCAGGGTGATAATGAATTTTTGGATCGTTGAGCGGCCCCATCCATTGGTTCCAGTTCAAAGAAGCCGGGATTGGCTGTTCAGGCAAATTAAGAGGGGTAGGTGGGTCACCCACTTTTACATAAATGGTTTCAATATGGCCTATTGCCCCGCTGCGCACCAAAGAAATGGCCTGTTGAAACTCTGCACTGGAACGTTGCTGGCTTCCAACCTGTAACACCCTTTTATTGTTGCGGACCGCCTTCACCATTTCCAAACCTTCACGAATAGTAAATGCAAGTGGCTTTTGAACGTAAACATCTTTGCCGGACTGGCAAGCATGTATGGTTGTTAGAGCATGCCAATGATCAGGAGTTGCTATAGAAACAGCATCTATATCCTTACGATCCAGTAAATCTTCATAGAATTCATACCTATCACATCTTTGTGCCACATTCTGCGATAGTTGCCAAGCTTCCACCTTGTTTTTAAAACGTTCCCGCTTCAGTGAATCAACATCGCAACAGGCCACTACTTGGACTCCAGGGCATTTAGAAAAATTATTAAAATCAGATACGCCTTGTCTTCCAAGTCCGATGAAACCCATAACTACCCGATCGCTCGGAGGTATCCGCTTGCCATTAGCCATTCTCCAGCTTGGCAAAATTGTTAGTCCTGTTAAACCTAGAGCCGAATTTTTTAAAAAATTGCGTCTATCCTGACTTTTAATTTTTGACTTCTCCATAGTTTATTATTTGTTATTGACTTTTATCTTTATCTGATTTAAGACCATAGCAACGATTCTATATTACCTTTTAAAATATTTATACTTTGCAGGCTGTTGCTTGCCAGTAGTTGTCATCGTTGTGGTAATGTCAAAGCTTTTCCTTTCCCAATAATACATAACCCCAGTTTCTGTACCAACCACTAGATCGGGAATTCCATCTTTATTAAAATCTGAAACGACCGGGCCATCGGTATGGCCCATCATCGTTATAGAGACAACGCGTCCCATATATTGTAAAATCATTTTACCATCTTTCATGCCCATATTTTTCATCCAGTCTACAGCTGGCTTGGATGAGAAAACTAGGTCTTCGAGTCCGTCGCCATCCCAATCGGCAAAGGTAATTTTTAACCTTCCATGACTCGATCCTGTTCGCTGGTTGAGTAAGATTGGCTCTCCATTTGGGAAAACAAAATTGCGCTGAGGGTGACCGAGCAATAGTTTATCCCCTTCTTTATAATGAGGAAAAACCACTAAGTATCCTTCATAGTCGAGCATAACCAAATCATTCAGTCCATTGCCTGTAAAATCCATGAGAAAAGGGGATGTTCTCCATGGAGCAAGCAATTCGTTGTCTTCTGATACTCCCGGAGTCCAGGCTGGTTTCTGAGGTTCACCTTCCCACTCAACGATGATTGGTTGGGGCGCAGAGAGTTTAGGATTCGTACGACTTCCGATATTTTTTAACCAAACAATATTCCCATTATGTTCATTTACCAAAATATCAGGCAGATCGTCGCCATCCCAATCGCCAACATCAATTGTAGAATATCCCCAGTGTGGGTCTTCTGTATTAGGCAGCGCTTCTGTTGGGATAATTCTAACCGGAACGCCATCAGCTTCCAATATTTTTGGAGCATCCCAGCTTGGAATCGCTCCGCCAAGGTTTTTTACAAAAAGGACATCTCCAGCTCCATTGCCAGTCACAATATCATCTAGGCCATCGCCATCCCAATCAAATACTCTAGGTGCAACAAGTGCCCCCAAATCCATGAATTTAGCTTGTTGCTGGAAGAATACTGGAGGCAGAAACTCAGGAATTCCTTCTACCACTTTGCCTGTATTTTTGATAAATGATACTTTACCTTCCTCATCCCCGGCTATAATATCTATGTGTCCATCTGCATTAAAATCTACAGCACGCAGCTTGGTCGCTTTGCCATATCTCGTGTACATTTGAATTGTATCACCATCATTGGTCAATACTGCTCCTTGTCCAAATTGATAATTAATAGCAGAACCCTTATTCTCAAAATACATAATCTGCGCAAAGGGTGTCATCGCGATATAATCCAAATCGCCATCACCGTCGTAATCTGCCAGAGGAACTTCTAGGTATAGATGCTTACCAATAGGCTCTCCAGATTCAGTTAGTACTTTTTCAGTATTGGCATAGTTAGGGTCTTCATTGCTGCCTGTATTTTTAAAGAAAAGCAGATAATTTCCATCTACCGACGACGCTCCACACATTAAATCATACATACCGTCTCCGTTGAAGTCGATCATTTTCCATGTATTGTCTCCTGTGTCTTCAACGTGCCCTCTCGCAGCAAGTGGCATAGTCACTTTCTTCCAAAACACATTTTCAGGAACATCCTCATAGATCAAGAGATCATCATTAGTCCTGTCAGGAGTTATTACATGGAAACGACCATTTACTTCTGACACCTCAAAATATTTGCCATCAGAGCCAAGTCTAAATCTTTCAGAAGATATTTTAGCACCATGTCGAAAAATGGGGCTGTCTCCATTTCCACTAATATTTTCAAAATAAAACACCCCAGATTCCATGTAACTGCCAGCTGCAGAAATGAGTAGGTCAATATCTCCATCCCCATCAAAATCCATGGGCATTGGTACTGACTTAAATCCAACGTCCAAATCAACAAGTAAATCTGGATTGTTATATCGGAGCTTGTTAATCCCCTCCTGGTAAATATTGAAAGTTTCAGGAGTCTTGCTTTTCTTACTACAAGTGCTAAACAGAAAAATAGCTAATATGATAGTTGATTGTAAAAGTGTTGTCTTCATGCTATTTATACATTCAAGAAATCCAAAGAGCCTATTGTCTGGATGAATAATTCTGGGTTTTAAATGTCGGAAATTTAGTAGACGTTGACTGGCTTGCCTTTTTATTTATAATCATCTTTCCATTTGGTGGTAAAGCCCTGTCTCACGCTTCCTTTATTTTGAAGATGATCAGGAAGATCTATCTCTTCAGTCACTTCTGTGGCAAACCAGTTAACCGTACTTTTCATCGGGTGTTCTTTCTCTGCTTTTAAAAAAAGTTCCGAAGTACTAAGTAGGTTATTAGATTCTTTCAATTCTTTATATAAATCTTTGCTTAGCATCATAACAATTTCTACAGGTTCTTCACCACTGACTGATCCGGGATTTCTATCATTCCATTGTAAATTAAACAGCATCACCATATCAATTGTGTTCCACACTTCAGGAGTTGCCACGATTTTTAGACGGATTTGTTCATTTTCGTGAACAAATTCCAGTAATTGTACCTCGTATCCTGGGCCAACTGGCAGATAGAATTTTGTAGGTTGCGGAAGAGTATTCATAAGCATAGAATAGATTAATTTAACCCGTTGTGCTAATTAACAATCAGTTAAAAAAGGACAAAATAATGTGTGCATAAGACTGTAAATCAGTAAATTAGAATAACAACAAACCAATTTATTGATCAAGCTTATGCACAACATTAAAAGTAATTTCGACAAAGTTTTTCATACTATCAAATCTCTCAACATTCCTGAGTTCAACATTGATGGGAATATCCGTAGGCCGGGCATGTCTTCATTATTTACTGATATTGAGGTTATTAGCCTTGTTATTGTAGCTGAATACATGTCGTTGGATAGTGAAAACTGGCTTTTCAAAAAGATTAAAAATGATTATAAAGACGATTTTCCTCACATAATCGACAGGACAAGGTTCAACAGGCTAAAAAGACAACTTTTTCCTTTTATTGAGAAAGTGCGGCAACAATTGGCCGCTGAATTTCTTGAATTTGAAGATTACTTCATCATTGACTCAATGCCCCTGGAAGTCTGCAAAATTGCAAGAGAAAAACGCAGTCAAGTTTGTAGGGAATCTTTTGAGACCGCTCCTGACAAAGGATTTTGCGCTTCGCAAAACTTTTACTTTTATGGGTATAAATTGCAGGGAATCTGTTCAGCTAACGGGATTTTCCATTCGATCGAATTGACCAAAGCCAGTATTCATGATACGACATTTTTGAAAAAAATGAATGGTCAATTATCTGATTGTGTGTTGATTGGAGATAAAGGATATCTTTCTTCTTCACTACAGTTAGATCTATTTCACTCAGCTAATATTAAGCTGGAAACACCTAAGAGAACAAATCAAAAGAATTATAAAAAGCAAGAGTGGGTCTTTCGAAAAACCAGAAAACGGCTTGAAACACTTTTCTCACAATTATGTGATCAATTTATGATTAGGAGAAATTATGCAAAATCATTTCAGGGGTTTAAAACAAGAATCCTTGCCAAAATAACTGCCCTCACGCTTGTTCAATATATCAATAAATTTGATTTCAACAGACCTATTAATAACTTGAAAGTCAATATCACTTAATTAGCACAACGGGTTATCTTAATTTCTTTATAAGTTGCCAAAATCCATGGAATCAATACTGATTTGAACCCCACTAATTCTAACGTTTAAAGTATGGATAATTTGCTGGTGTTTGCTTGCCTGTGGTAGTCATTGTGGTCGTAATATCAGCACTTGGCCTTTGCCAATAATACATCACACCGGTCTCATTGCCGATCAAAAGATCCAGAACTCCATCTTTGTTAAAATCAGAAACAACCGGCCCATCGGTGTGCCCCATCATGGTCTTGGAAACGACACGTCCCATGTATTGTAAAACCATTTTGCCACCTTTCATTCCCATGTTTTTCATCCAGTCCACGGCTGGTTTTGATGAAAAGACCAAGTCCTTCAAGCCATCTCCATCCCAATCAGCAAAGCCAATTTTCAACCTTCCACTACTTTTGTTTTTCAATTGGTTCAATAGAATCGGTGAGTCATCGGGGTAAATAAAATTTCGTTGAGGGTGGTTCAGTACCAATTCATCTCCCTGTTTGGATCGGGGATAAACTGCTATGTATCCTTCATAGTCGAGCATGACCAAATCATTGAGGCCATTGCCATCAAAATCCATGATAAACGGCGAGGTACGCCAAGGAGCAAGGAGTTCGTTTCCCTTAGAATTTCCAGGTGACCAAGTTGGTTTTTGTGGTTCGCCTTGCCAAGCTACCTCGATCGGTTGAGGTGGGGCGAGTTTGGGGGATGTTCTCGTTCCGATATTTTTCAGCACAACAACATTGCCATTGTGATCATTGGCCAATATATCTGGGAGATCATCACCATCCCAATTTCCAACATCAATTGTGACATATCCCCAATATGGGTTGGATGTTTTGGGGTTAGACTCGGTTGGGATAATTCTAAGGGGTGCTCCATCAACCTCTAAAAGTTTTGGTGCATCCCAAGACGGGATATCCCCTCCTAAGTTTTTCACAAATTCGATATGCCCAACTCCATTTCCGGCAACAATATCATCTAATCCGTCTCCATCCCAGTCATAAACTCGGGGAGCTACGATCGATCCTAAGTCTACAAATTTGGGTTCCTGTTGTAGAAATACAGGAGGCATAAATTCAGGGATTCCATTTACGATTTTTCCTGTATTTTTCAAAAATGAGGCTTTGCCATCTTCATCTCCGGCCACGATGTCGATAAATCCATCTTGATTTAAATCTACTGCTCTCATTCTGATGGTGCCACGACATTCAAACTGAATGGGTTCTCCTTTATATTTCAATAATTTCCCGGATTTGAATTCATGGGTTTTAGAGGCATTTTCATTTTCAAAATAGATGATATTAGAATAACGGCTTGTCCCCATTACATCAAAATCGCCATCGTTGTCATAATCAGCCAAGGCCCCATCATAGCCCACTCGATCTCCACTCTTTAAAAACTCATTGGTTTCTGTCTGAATTATTGTTGGGGCAGCATAATCTGGTTCTTCATCTGACCCAATATTTTTATAGAAATGAATCTTCTCCCCATTAGGTGTTGATTGTGCAGACATCAAATCATGCACAGCATCGCCATCAAAATCCAGAATTTTCCATGTACTTTTTTCTTCCGGCATATATTCTTGGATGGAAGCTGGCATATCCATCTTCTTCCAAAATACATTTTGAGGCACATCCTCATAGATCAAAAGTTTCTCTTTTACCCGGTCTGGTGTCAAAACGTGTTGCCTTCCATTCACTTCAGAAACCACAAAGCAAGTTCCCTCATAACCAAGCCGAAACCGGTCAAAAGAAACTTTTTCGCCTTGACGGTAGATTGGCAAATCCACATTGCCACTAATGTTTTCATAATAGAAAACACCACATTCTACATAGCTACCTGATGCTGACATGAGCAAATCAATATCTCCATCCCCATCAAAATCCATGGGCATTGGTACAGATTTAAAACCAACATCCAGATCGACAAGTATGTCCGGGTTGTTGTATTCCAGTTTTTGAAGTCCTCTGTTTAATTTCGGAAAATCAGATTGGCCGATGCTTTTTTGATGATTCCCGAAAATTAAAAACATGATGAAAGCCAGTCTATGGCAGATAAATTTTCTCTTTTGCATTTTCAATTCTTATCGATTCTAAAATAACAATATTAATAATTTATAAAGGAATAACTTTCCTCTGAATTCACTTTTTGTGTACCCCAAGTTCTATGATTTTTGTAAATTATTGAGGAGTCAGTTTCCATGGATTTTAGGGCCTTTTTATCTTCCCAAATAGTAGAGGGCACTTCTATGTCCCCATACTTTGGAAAAACAATTACATTAATGCCGTTAAACAGATCAGGTTAATCACCACAGAATATAATTTTTGATTCGTACAAAAATCTACTTTTACCTAAATTACAATACTCTTGGAAACTTCATGGATTTCTGATACTATTAACCGAAACCCTTTGATCGTTACTGAAGTTGATATTAAAAACACATGGCTGATGAAATTTGGAAAAGTAGAAAACCCGGAAATAATAGATTTTACCCTGCCCACAGATCACCCTGATACACAGAAAGTGTTGGCTGCAAATGATACCGCCCTTAAAAATATCTATGTCGGTTGTGCCAAATGGAGCAAACAGGACCTGAAAGGCTTTTACCCGAGAGGAATAAAAGATGAGTTGGGCTATTACTCTAATGAATTCGATGCTATTGAACTCAATGCGACATTCTATCGTTCCTACGGCGAGGATCAGATTATCAAATGGAAGAAAAAGACACCTTCCCATTTCAAATTCTTCCCAAAACTTCCTAAACAAGTGAGTCACTACAAGCGGCTTGGTGATGGGTATGAACAGGATCTTGATGAGTATTTGGTAGGCATTCAGGCATTTGGAAATCAATTAGGAATGCTTTTCTTGCAAATGAATGATAACTTTGGTCCTAAGACGGAAAACATTGATCGATTAAAGAACTTTATCACTCAATTTCCTAAAGACTTACCCCTTGCTGTCGAACTCAGACATACTGACTGGTTTAATAACACAGAAATTGCCCAAGACCTCTACAGCTTTTTCGAAAAACATCATGTAACCAACATACTAGTAGACTCTGCTGGCAGGAGAGACATCATGCACATGCGGCTCACGACCCCTTCGGCTTTCATCAGATATGTAGGTTCAAATCATCCAAGTGATTTTAACCGGCTTGATGATTGGATCAAGCGGATCATATCATGGGAAAAACAAGGTCTCAAAAATCTATATTTCTTTGTACATCAGAACCACGAAAAGGAATCGCCATTGTTGGCAGCTTACTTTATAAAGAATCTCAACGCCGCCATCGGAACCAAAATCAAGATAGCATCGCTACCAGATAATGGACAGATCGGGTTAGGAATTTAATAATTATCACATGTGAAATCATTAAGTTGATCAAGGTTAATAGCCAAAATGCTTAGCTGAATTATTTACTGTATATCAATAAATTAACCATACTCCTTTGTCCCCCAACAGTTATACATAGAGCTCTTGAAAATCACTGCAAATCGGAAATGATGATATCCTCTTTTCTTTTCTCAGGGATAACCTCAAGTGATATCACCTCACCATTTTTGAGTACTGCCTCAACAGTAGTATTCCCTGGTGCATGTAATTTAAAATCTACGTCCCAAGCTTTTGGCCAAGCCGGAAACAAAACTATCTTATCACCAATGGTCTGTAACAGCATTTCCTGAAGGCCAATCATACCCGATCCCCCCCAGTTATGGTCAGGTACCCAATCGTGCCCAGGACCCCAAAAAGTTGGAAACCTTCTTTCACTATCTTGCAATTTTTTGGTATTGTAATCCGCAGCTTCTTTCGCCATTCCCATCCGGGCAAATTGAATTCCGTCCTGATGCCAACTTATGATTGTCCCCTTGCGAAAATCAGGTGCATGCTGATACGTTTTTTTAAATGTTTGAATTTCTTTATCGCCAAGTTTGAACTGATCGAACGGAAAAAGGGGATAAAACTGTGGCAACTCTTGATTGGATTCTTCCAGCCATGACTCAGCCGGTTTTATGATTCTTTCTCCATCCACTTCATCAAAAGAGTAGTTTGGAATTCTATCTAAAAACCCTCGATAGTATTCCCTTTCTTCAGAAGTAAGATAATTATCTTCTAATTTTATCAAACTTTTCAGACACGCACGAAGACCTGCAATCAAATCGCTTGGATTTGTGGCACCACGATACGATTCGCATGAGGTAGAGGGATAAATCACCAATTTTCCGTCATCATCCAATGTCTTACCATCGCGCATCTTTTGCCGTAATTGATAGTGTTCGTCAAAAAATATTAAGGCGGCTTTTATAAAAGGCATGTAGTTGGTAATGTCCTCCCCAGAAAACCTATGATATTCCATGATCATGTAGGCATGTTCCACCTGCGATTCCCAATGGTAAGCGATTGACGGATTGGCCATGACACCTTGTTCCACAAGATCACTGTAAGCTCGTGCCCCGGTGGCACGCGGATCGCCAAATGGAATTTCAGTACCACGTGCTCGATGGCCGTTGCCCGACCAGCCCCATCCAGCCCCTAAGGCAGTCCCCGGGGCGCTCATATACTCACTAAATACAGCACCGTCATGACCGAAATGTGTCTTGACCCTTGCGGTAGCTCCCGGAAGCCCCTTTCTATAGAGTTCAAACTGAGGGATGATCGCATCAAAATCACCTGCTTTTAGCATGGGCCAATATAGCAACCGTTGATTTTGTGCAGTAAATACGGCCCCGCCCCATTGCCGCCAGTCCGGATTATATTTACTTTCTTCCTTTACCAAAACCGGATCGTAAATTAAATTGCCTCCATTGAATTTGGTTGGATATTCCCCATGTACGTTTCCGCCGAGCTGATACCTAAACAATTGATAATTGCGGCTCATCTGCCAAACAGCATCTGACGAGTCGGGGCTTTCAGGAAAAATAGAAATATGGCTTCGTTCCCAGAACTGGTTCCACCATGCAACCGTTTTTTTAAATGATTTTTCATGGATTTTTGATGCTTTTTCAGCCGTCAAAAATAGCCCCTCCTTCCATGCCTCTATGGTCTTTGCCTGTTCTATATGTGTCGCTATAAAAAGCTGATGCTTCTTTCTTGGCTGTTTACTTTTTATTTTCCATGATTTATATGGTGTGATCTGATACTCGCCTTCGCCATTCCCGACAGGAATGAATCCTTCCCCAAACAACAATCCGCCAAAAGTCCGATCTTTTATATCATCAAAGATTTTGTCGGCACTTGCTTCCAATCCCTGTTGTCTAATAAGCACTTCGGGGATCAATTTTTCTTTGGGATTGCGATGATAAAAAAGCACACCTTCATTGTCATGTTCTATCTGATCCCTTATACGAACAACTTTCCCCGGATAACCTTCAAGATTGAAGCAGGTAAACCTCTCACGGCTGACCGGAACATCTAAAAGCTCCTTGTCTTCAGTGCGCCAACTTTCATATGCCGCAACTACCTCAACATCAAAATTTGCCTCGACATCTACATGCACTATGGGATTATCCACCTCAACCCATAATTTAACTAGTGCTTTTTGATCATTGGGTTTATCACCACTATCTGCTTCAATCTCGATATAACCTTCATGGAGTTTTAATTCTTGCCGAAAAGAAGAAGTATTGGTAAATGGATTTGGTGTTAATTGTACCCTGATCCTACCAAGTTTAAGGTATTCACCATTCTCACTCAGGCTTCCGCTCCTTTGCACGTACAGAAGAATATCGCCTTTTTCGACCCAAACGTTACAGCCGATATCACCGCCAACCAATGGCATAGACTCACTGGAGTTTTTGCTTTGTGAGTTCCAAATGATATTGTAATCATCAATTGGCGATTTCATTTTTGGCTTGCTGCATGAAATCGCCAAAGCAATTGAGATAAAAAAAAACATACATATAGTTTTCATATTTAATCAGTTTTTAAGCCAAAAAAAAACAATTTGGGATTCTATCCATTTATTTTTTATTGAATAAATAAAAGCAATCAAATCAATTTGAATTTATTAAAAGAAAAATCAATATACCCAAAAAGGCCCTGAATGGCGTGCAGAATAAAAATTAAAAGTGAATCAAATATTTTGCTTGGACAATCAATATTCGTATTTTTGCATCCTCATTTTAGAGGGTCTCGTGGCCGAGTGGCTAGGCAGAGGTCTGCAAAACCTTTTACGGCGGTTCGAATCCGCCCGAGACCTCTACAAAACAACAAATCCGACTGATAATCAATGATTATCAGTCGGATTTTCTTTTTGGTTACCAAATTCGTTCCCGAATAGCTTTGTTCGTTTTCTCGATTGAAAAGTCAAAATTGAGGTGAAGGAAATCATTGCTCTTATAGTTTCTATTACTGTTTGACACCATCTATTTTGGAAGAAACTGATCTGATGCAGCCATTGATGCCTTTAGATAGTCAGGACGAAAACGAGGCGAGGTAGTTAATAACAAGACATCATCCCAGAATCAATGAACATCTGATAGTGATCAAAGCCAATAAATTTATGCATCTCACCAACTTTCAATTCATCAGGAATTTATTCTTTTAATGTTAGAAAAATCACCATAGAATTTAGCTCCATATTGAAACCGCTCCAAAGCCTCCACATCCCATCAGCCCAACGTTCAATATTTTTAGCCCCATCATTCTATAGAATTATGCAATCGCTAATTCCTGTATGCGGGCATTACTCCAGAATATTTCGCATGTATTCAATGCACTTAACCACCTCTTTCACAGCATCTGAACCCTCCGGAATAGCATATTCCAATTCAAGAAAACAATCAATCGGCCACTTCTCTTCCTTGATCAACAGCAAGACATCCGCAATTGGAGTTTCTCCCTCCCCAAAAGGCCTGTTGGAGTTGGGATCTACGTTGCTCACATTGGTTTTATCCTTTATATGTATCATAGGGATTTTGTCATGATACTTGGTAATTATATCGTTTGGATGTTTCCCCGTGGTTCCTACATAATGACCTATATCCAGATTGAGCCTGTTAGCAGGTGAAGCAGCAAGCATTTTATCCACATCAAATTCAGGATCAGCGAATTGAGCATGTGTGTGATACAGAGCTAGGCTATTATTCTTCTCTGCAAATTGTCCCATTCGGGTCCACGCAGATTCTCTGGCTTCGTCAGTTATTCCGTAAGCACCAAGTACATTGGCTGCTTTGTATGCATAGTCTATTTCTTCATCTGACCAGCCGGATGGCGCAAATTTTGCAATATGAATATCTACACCAGCCTTGTTATACTTTTTGCGAACGTCAGCATATCTATCCATTGGCAATGAAAGTCGCCACTGGCGTTGTGCTGCGGCAGCAGCTTTGATGGCCTTTTGACGTTCAGCTTTTTCCTGTTCAGATAATTCTTTACCTCGGGGAGGCCTTCTGGGTCCAGATGGAATCCCGAGTCCTTCTTCAAGGACACTTCTCATCTCTAAAGCATTAACATTTGCTGTCTTTACATATCCAAGCACTTCATCTATACTGTGAGGTACTGATCGGTAAGAATAAGTGGTAAGTCCTAGTTGCACTCCATTTACTTTGGAATTAGGTTTTCGAGAACTTCCAATTGCAAAGGAGTAGTTAAAAGGCACCACTGAAACAGCTGCTGCCGCTGCCGCTTTTCCTAAAAATTTTCGTCTTGAACTCGTTGGATTCTTCATGATTTTTGCGTTTTCATTGGCTCTATCAAATATAGATAAATTTTTATATTATTGCTTTAGCCTATCATTCTTGGCTTATTTGTGAGATAATCTCCTCATAGACTTAAATAGATTCGTACAATTCATATTCTTCATAAATTATTACCCTATAACATCTTAGATACAGGAACA
Source organism: Bacteroidia bacterium (assembly GCA_030426345.1). Lineage (GTDB taxonomy): Bacteria > Bacteroidota > Bacteroidia > Cytophagales > Cyclobacteriaceae > JAAUQL01. Next base: position 10,179 of record JAUHYU010000051.1, on the reverse strand, counting down.
TCTTCAATGTTGGTTTTTTGAGAAAGAATTGGCACACTTAGCCTCTGATTACATTTAGGTCATTGTCAATATTCTATTTTTAGCCTCATTATGCCTTTTTAACAGTACTAAATATAAGCCATTTCTTCCGTTTCATGGATATTAAGGTCTTTTTTTGGGTACAGATGCAAGTACCGCTGCGCCAATGCTTGTGATAGGAAAAAGGGCCCATGAAATATCTAACAACTTATGGATCAAAGGTATATTTACACTCCAGGTTTCATCCCACCCCTAACTTTTATTTAGTTTATATAGAGAGCTACTTCCTCTAACATTTGAATATCAAAACCGGGCTTTGATTCTGAAGCAGACTTACCGGCTAGATTTTTAAATTTCATGGGTTTTAAATGCTTTTCACCATCAAACGCCATAGCCTATGATGACCGCCAGGCCATTAGAAAACTCTTTTTCTTTAGCTAACTTCCTTGTCCAAGTTGAATATGCACTATATTTATATTTGTTTAAAATTCGTTTAAAAGCAACCAAATATTCAAAAACATAGATAGCATGAACTTATTGAGTTCTTGCGATAAGATATAAGTATCCAACAATTCAAATCATGAAACTTTATATAAAATACATGGTCAGTTTGCGATGCAAAATGATGGTAAAAGCGGAGCTAACAAGGCTGGGAATTCATTATGCGATTGTTGATTTGGGGGTTGTTGAAATCCTCGAAGATATCACTGAAGAGCAAAGGAGTCAGCTTAAAGAAAATCTAAAGAGGTCGGGATTAGAACTTCTGGACGATAAGAAAAGCATCATTATTGAGAGGATCAAGAATATCATCATAGAGATGATTCACTATTCGGATGAGTTGCCAAAAGTAAATTATTCTGACTATATCAGTGAAAAAATGGAATACGACTATACCTACTTGGCCAATATGTTTTCGGAGGTGAAGGGAATTACAATTCAACAATTTATCATCATACACAAAATCGAAAAAGTGAAAGAACTGCTGATTTATGATGAGCTAAATCTCACCGAAATTTCTTACAAACTACATTACAGTAGCGTAGCACACCTGTCCAATCAATTCAAAAAAATCACTGGCCTAACTCCTACCTTTTATAAGCAATTGAAAAATAAGCGTAAGCAAAATCTGGAAGACATATAGCCTAATATTTAGGGCTATTTCAGAATGTAGAACAACCTTTTAAACCAAAAAAGAATACTATTTCTCCAATTTCACATCATTGAGATAGGCCGGGTTGCTGGCATGATACCTACATATTGTATGGTCACTTACATCCGATTATAGGCATTTCACCTTTTCTATTACTTATTTTACTTATTGTAATGGATATCCCCTTTTAACTAATGATAAAGATGAGAGACCTTCTGAAATAATCACGTTTAACTAATATTTTCTTATCTCCCTTTGACAATCCGTGATATATGTAAGATTGATTCAATGCTGTATAACACAATAAAGAGTAGGTTCTCTCATGTTTGCGGCTAAATAAAATTACAATGGATAACAAAGATATACACGAGATAAAGAACGTATTGAAAAAAAGTCAATGGAGAAATTTATTAATTATTGGTGTAATTGTGCTACTGCTGTCCGCATTTAAACCATGGGTTCAGGTTGGCGCAGGTGAAAGGGGCATTGTTCAGAATTTCGGGGCAGTACAAGATGTGGTATTAGGTGAGGGAATTCACTTCAAAATACCAATAGTACAAACCGTGATCCTAATGGACGTAAAAATTCAAAAGGCCATGACTGATGCGGCCTCTTCGTCCTCTGACCTCCAAGATGTAGATTTATCAGTTGCACTTAATTATCACATCATACCAGATAAGGCAAATTTAGTTTATCAAACTATTGGAGTGCAATTTAAGGAGCGCATTATTGATCCTGCCATTCAAGAAGTGATGAAAGCTGTGTCAGCCAGATATACTGCTGAAGAATTAATTACCAAAAGACCAGCGGTGAGTGTTGAAATGCAAGAAGCTCTAACTTTGAGATTGCTCGCTTCAAACATTTCGGTTGATGCTTTTTCAATTATCTCATTTAGCTTTTCTCAAACTTTTACTGATGCCATAGAAGCGAAACAAACCGCTGAACAAAATGCATTAAAGGCTAAAAGAGATTTGGACAGAATAAAAGTCGAAGCAGAGCAAACCATTGCTGCCGCAACAGCTGAGGCAGAAGCTCTAAGGTTACAAAAAATGAATATTTCACCTGACCTTATTGAGCTAAGAAAGATAGAAGCAAATCTCAAGGCCATAGAAAAATGGAATGGAATTTTACCTTCGGTAACAGGTGCTGGTGCAATTCCCTTTATAGGTGTAGGTGATGCAATTAAGAAAAATTAACTAAGAAAGGTTCCCATTGCTATCAATGGATAACAGAGTTCAAATAGTCGTTTCTACTATTTAGGTCATGATCATTGCAGGGCAAGTGTAATAGTGAGATATATACAACCTTGATTTGACTCGGTGTAACACATCCGATCTTGGATACGTCGACATTTGTTTAGGCTATTCTGACGAAAAACCATCCTATACATGACTGGGAATTCAAAATTATTTCTTAACGAAAAAGAATGTAAAGCCAAATCATATAATACGACTACATGATAATACCAAAAAAAGAAGGTGTCATTCTCGATATAACGGAATTGGAATTTGAAAATGAAAGTGTTTTAAATCCTGCAATAATGCAAGAGGGCGAGACTATTCACGTTTTTTATCGGGCAGTACGAAAAGGCAATCATTCTACAATTGGCTATTGCCGATTAACCGGTCCTATGACTGTGGAGTATCGCAATAGTACTCCTTTGCTTATTCCTGAATTTGAATATGAATCGCAAGGTCTGGAAGATGCCCGAATCGTCAAGATAGATGAACTCTATTACCTCACCTATACCTCCTATGATCACGTAAATGCTTTGGGATCACTGGCGACAGGTACGGATCTGGTGAATTTTGAAAGACAAGGTATAATAGTACCCAAAGTCACCTATGATGATTTTCACCGGATGGCTGAATACAACATACACCTCAGTGAAAAATACAAGCGTTTTCATATCCAAAACAACACAGACGCCAATTATCACAAGCGCATACTTTTATCCGATAAAAATGTGATGTTCTTTCCAAGAAAGATTAATGGGAAGCTCTATTTCCTGCATCGGATCAGACCCGATATACAAATTGCCGCTGTATACAACATCAAGGAGCTGACAAAGAAATACTGGCACAATTATCTCATGCAATTTGACAAGCATATCTTGATGGCCCCAAAATACGAACATGAAATCAGTTATATAGGAGGGGGCTGCCCCCCAATAGAAACAACGGCAGGTTGGTTACTCATCTACCATGGGGTGCATGATACAGTCCAGGGATATGTCTATTCGGCATGCGCTGCCTTGTTGGACTTAAATGAACCTGAAAAAGAATTGGCACGCTTACCCTATCCATTGTTTAAGCCTGAATTAGAATGGGAACTTCAAGGAGAAGTAAATAATGTAGTCTTTCCAACAGGAACATCCCTTTTTGGGGATAGATTATACATCTATTATGGTGCAGCTGATACCCGTATAGCTGTAGCATCTCTCAATATTGACGAACTGATCGCCGAGCTTCTAAACCATAAACTATGAGCCACAATCAACTGTTAGTATTGACCTCCTATCCCCCTAGAAAATGTGGGATTGCCACATATAGCCAAGATTTGATACATGCTATAGAAGATAAATTCAAAGACGGTTTTGCTATTAAAGTTTGTGCATTACAAAAGATAGATATTCACCTTAACTATCCTCAAGAAGTATCATATCAACTCAAAACATGGATCAGACAAGACTACATTAGATTGGCAGAAGCGATAAACTTAGATAAAGATATACGAATAATCTATTTACAACATGAGTTCGGATTATACGATGGCGAGTTGGGAGACTATCTGACGGATTTTCTAAAAAAAGTAGAAGCACCAGTTGTAACAACATTTCATACCATTTTATCAAGTCCGTCAGTTGAGAGAAAAAACATCATCTAAAAAATAGTGGAGATGTCTGCCAAATTGATTGTAATGACAAAGCTTTCTGCTGAAATTCTAAAATCGGATTATCAGATAACAGAAAATAAAATTAAAGTCATTCCGCATGGCACACATTTGATTAAACCACACAAACCAGTTGAAAGAAAGCATGTTCCATTTCCTGATAAAACCATTTTATCCACTTTTGGGCTCATTAGTGAAGGAAAAAGTATAGAAACAGCACTACTAGCTCTACCCAGAATTGTCAGCAAATTTCCCGATGTACTTTATTTAATCATAGGAAAAACGCATCCTGAAGTACTGAAAATTGATGGAGAAAGATATAGAGACTTTCTACAAAAAATGGTGCGTGAGTTGAAAATGGAGAGACATGTTTTGTTCGTGAACAAGTACTTGTCATTAGATATTTTACTTGAATACCTTCAACGTACAGATATTTATTTGTTTACATCCAAAGACCCTCAGCAAGCAGTAAGTGGGACTTTAGCCTATGCCATGTCTGCTGGTTGCCCAATTATTGCTACACCAATACCTCACTCATTAGAACTGCTTGAAGGAGCTGGAATTAACTTTAATTTCCAAAATCCAGAACAATTAGCTGATGCTGCCATTTTGATGCTTTCTAACCCAAAAATGATGGAAGATATGCGTATGAATGCCCTGCATAGGATCAGCCCTACCGCCTGGCAAAATTCGGCCATTGCGCACATTGATTTAGCCAAGTCCATATTGAAAACGGAAAACTTCAAAGCTAACTACCAATTACCAGTCATATCCTTAGACCACGTAAAAAGAATGACTACTGCTTTTGGCATGATACAATTCGCTAAAGTTGCTGAACCCGATAAAGCATCTGGTTATACCGTTGATGATAATGCGCGAGCACTGATTGCCACGACTAAGGATTTTGAACTCACTGGGGATTTTGAGGATTTGCATTTGATCAACACGTATCTCAATTTTATACTTTTCTGCCTGCAGGAGGACGGATCCTTTTTAAACTACGTGACCATCGAGCAAGATTTTTTTGAAAAAAACAAGGATGAAAATCTAGAAGACGCCAATGGAAGAGCCATTTGGGCATTAGGGGAATTTTTGTCTTTACATCACTTGATTAGCTTGCATTTACAAGCTCAAGTAGAAGCTGCTTTCCAAAGGGCTATGCCAAAGATTGAGAGGCTGCAGTCACCTCGTGCCATTGCATTCTGCATCAAAGGCTTGTATTTTCATTATCAGTTTAAAAATAATCCCGAAACTTTGGAAATCATCACCAAATTGGCCGATAACCTTATCTCCAAATATCGTGGGGTCTCGAGCAAAAATTGGCAATGGTATGAACCATACTTAACCTATGCAAATGCAGTATTACCGGAAGCACTATTACTGGCCGGAAAGTGTACACAAAGTGATCTCTATAAAGAAACTGCAAAAAAAACATTTGATTTTCTACTCTCCATCACCCATGCAGAGGAACAGATATCTGTGATTTCTAACATTGGAAGGCATCATGAGGGGCAAGCAAAAAAACAATTTGGCGAACAGCCAATAGAGTTCGCATATACCATATTGGCCTTAGATTGTTTTTATGAAGAATATAGGGAAAAAGAGTATCTGGATCAACTGAAATCGACCTTTAATTGGTTTTTGGGTAACAATCATTTGCACCAGATTATTTATAATCCGTGTACCGGTGGGTGTTATGACGGGCTGGAGGAGCATCATGTCAATCTAAATCAGGGGGCAGAGTCAACTGTTAGCTATTTACTTTCCAGGCTTATGATGGAAAAATACAGTTAGCATTGGCTGTTCAAAGCATAACCAGGATTGCTAAAAATATGTGATATATACAAAACGTCCATAAGGTTTTGTAACAGTTGTTGGCTCAATAATTATCAACTTGGCACAGCAAATAAAGCTAAACCGAAAAGTTCAATTCAATAACAAAAATCATGTCAAAAGAAAAAGAAGGCAAAGCCAAGTCAAGTAAAACAGCTCCTGCTAAGACATTAAAAGAAAAACGAGCAGCAAAAGAAGAAAAACGAAAAGAAAAAAGTAGAGAAGGTTAGAGATTTAATCTCGACGAAGTGGAAAATAAAGAACAGGAAAAAGGTAAAACTTTTATCATCGTAGAGATTATCGAATATGTTCCTAATTCGGTGGTAATCAAAACTATCATTAAAAAAACCACTGGTAATGTAACTGTATCGTCATTTGATTCAGGTGAAGCTTTGACGGAAAAAATCTCTCCATTCGACACTTTTATGCAAGTTATTGATGGGAAGGCTGAGGTCGTTATTAATCATGAATCCTTTATGCTCGACACCGGACAATCAATTATCATCCCTGCCCATTGCCGCAACATTATCAAAGCTAATGTGCGATTCAAAATGATCGCGACAGTTATAAAAAGTGGATACGATGAGTTACCGATTTGAGAACATGGGCTCTGACAAAATACTATTTCAAAAATAAGCCTCCTCCTTTTTCATGCTATAGATACAATTAATATTGAGTCTATACATCTAAGAGATCAACTCATAAAATATACAGTTATCGGTCAGTAAGAGCTGAGTAGAACATGCCTGTTTAATGATATCAATTGCTTACGAAACAAAACGCCATTGGCAACTCAAGAAATGAAATTAACAAGAAGCTGGAGAGAGCAAAAGGTAATGCTTAAGCGTAGGTTTTCCATTCTTACCGATGAGGATTTCGAGTTTGAGTTAGGACATGAAGAAAGAATGCTAGACAGGCTTTCGGGTAAACTTAAGAAAACCAGGACAGAGTTAAAAAAGCTCTTTGCAGAACTACAGACCTATTGAATTCCTATCTCAATAATCTAGTTACTCCGAAGAAAGGTCAATAAAAATGTAGCTATGAAAAAATTAAAATTTTCGAAAACAAGATCCCCTGAATTTGCCAAGACCTTGCAAAAAAGGGTGGATAATTATTTCAAAAGAAATAACAAAAGTAAATACGGTAACATTAATATGGTGATAAAAACCATTCTGATGCTCTCCACTTTCTTTTTCCCGCTGATTATTATCAGCACGGGAATAATTGCCAATCCGTTCTTGCTGTTTGCTTTATACATAGTGAGTGGATTGGGAATGGCTGGAATAGGGATGAGCGTAATGCACGATGCTATACATGGTTCTTATTCAAAAAACCGCACTGTTAACAAATATATTGGCTATACAATGAATCTTATTGGGGCAAATGCCAACATTTGGAGAGTACAGCACAATGTACTCCATCACACCTACCCAAATATCGACAATGCTGACGATGACATCAATCAACCTTTTTTCCTACGTTTTTCACCAAATGCCAAACGCTATTGGATTCATCGATTTCAACACTTTTACGTTTGGTTTTTCTATTGCCTATCTACCATATCCCGGATTACCACAAAGGATTTTGTACAATTAAGGCGCTTTAAGAAAATGGGGTTCTTCAACAAGGATGGTGAATACCGAAACAAGCTCATGAATATTACTTTATGGAAGGCACTATATTTTTCCTATGCCTTGGTTTTGCCGTTGATCATGGTGCCCCAAGCAGCTTGGATCATTATTTTAGCCTTTTTATGCATGCACTTTGTCACAGGTCTTTGCATTAGCATTATTTTTCAGACTGCCCATGTAATGCCTGACACGGCATTTCCAAAGCCCAATAACGATGGTATTATTGCCAACGAATGGGCCATACACCAGTTGATAACAACTAGTAATTATGCTCCTCGCAGCAGATTTTTTTCTTGGTTAATTGGGGGGCTGAACTATCAAATAGAGCACCATTTGTTTCCTAATATCTGCCACATTCACTACCGTAATCTATCGCGAATTGTTTCTGAAACAGCCAAAGAATTTGGTGTTACTTATCTTGTTAAAAAAACGTTCATTGTTGCCGTATGGGATCATGTAAAAATGCTTCGCCAATTGGGCAGAGCCGAGATGGTAAAACAACAATGATATCAACCATTTTGGCATGCTCCTTTAGTTTGTTACTTACAAACTATGATGTTCTTAATGGATTTTTGATGCTTTCTGAGCCTATTGCATTGGATTGTGAAATAAGCCAAAAATCAACTTAAATCCATATCAAAATCAAGGAAGAAGTAGTTAAATAGTTCAAGCTTATGGCAGTTGAACTACGAGATTCAATCCTTTGTAGAATCTAATAAAATGAAGAAGAATCACTACCAATAACTAAATCGTCATGTTTGATCTAACATCGATACAGGGTTGAAAAACTCCTTACCACTATCGCACACGTGGCATTGGTAGTCTTCGGGCAAATCTGCAAATGCCGTGCCTGCCTCAATACCAACTGAAGGGTCCCCCATGGATTTTTCATAGATTGTAAGGCAATTTCCACACTGATATCTTTCAGTCATTTCCCCTTTTTTTGGCTTGAGTCTATTGTCGGATGATTGCTCCTTTTCTCTGTTGAGTTCACGGAAATATATTTTGCTCAATTCGATCAACAGAGATGGAATTATCTCCTTTTTTACCGCATGGGCATAGGTGAAATATTCTGAATGGTTGGGGTTAAAATCTTTGGCATACAAAATATTATAGCACTCCTCCACAGCTAGATTCTTGTCGGTGTTCAGTTCTATAATCACCGAGGTAAACCAATAATAATTGCGATGGGTTTTGATAGAAAAAGTCAGGCCATAGGTGCTGATATCTTGATAATCTAATTCTTTGATTAGGAATAGTTTTAGGTCAAGAGCCTTTTTGTCATACACAGGCAAATGCCAGTTGAGCTCCAACGACGAATGGCGCATATTAATACCAAATTTTCCCATGAGCTTTTCCCACCGGATGCGATCTTCCTCTTTGATGCCCTTGGCAATGAAAGATTTCCATGGTGTGATGCTTATTTTGGCAATACCGGTTTCCTGACATAATCGACAAGCCGCTCCCATAAATTCCAGATCATATTGGTTATTTCTCCAATACAGCCCAAGCCAGTATTTGTTGTTAAGAAGGGCATTGAGGCCTTCGTAGTATGGAAAATTCGGCTCCGAGGTTTGGAGAGGTTTATCGATCTTGCGATAGTTCACTTTGATGATTCGCTCTAGAATCAAATACAGTTCCTCCACTTCAAAGTGTGGATTGTTGATAATAGTTTTTTCAAGCTCTTGAGCCAGTTTAGCTATTTCATAACTATAAATCAGCCTTGGCCACCGTTCTAACTTATTGGCTTTGTCAGGGTTTCTAATATATAAAAACCAATAGTTCTCGTGCTCGGAAGCGACAAAATTGATCTCCCCAGAAAATAAGGCGTATCTGTTGCTACTGTTTCAAAAGCCTCAATTTGCGGATTCCAACGAAATGACATTTGGCGAGGTCGATACGTTGTTGGCATAAAATCAATCGTCAAAACAATCGAGTCACTTTGTTCAACAAGGGCAAAATTTTCGGCATTGTAAAACGATTCTGTACGAAAATATTGCTGCACAGTTACTTCGTTTTCCTGAATGTTAACCGCGAATATAAGCAACGCCTCATCATCTAGAACAAAATGAAGTGGAGCATTTTTATCTTGCGCCAATGCTGTTTCCCATTGAGTAACAGACGTGGCATCAAAACCCAGAGAGACGCGAGTCAAACCAGGTTCTGTCTCAAAAAATGCGTAGGTCGAACGCGAAACACCACGAAATGTAGTTGCAGATTCAATTGTAAAAAGTGTCTCATCATTTCCGTCACCATCAAGATCAGAGAAAGTAATATCTACGATAGACACACCGTGGACTTGTAAAAAGGAAATCGCCTCCTCAGATTCCATAAGCCTAGTCTGTTCTAACAAAATCTGCCAAGCTTCTGACGAGTCACAAGGGAACCCGCTATTTGCATACCCCCAAGCCGCCAAATAATCAGCAGAATAATTTGAGGGTTCGGGGAATGCAGCAATCATTATCTCTCTTGCAGCATTACATGCTTGATAAAGATCTGAATCGGTTTGATACATATTTAGGAAGGCTTGCGCAGCCAGGGAAAGTGTTGGTGTAATGGGGTTCACAGGTTCATCAATGAGCTGCTGGAGGGCGGCACGGCCGTTTTCCGGCTGTGAATTCACGGCATAAAGCCATCCCTGCTGAAAACGCAAAA
>JAUHYU010000050.1 GCA_030426345.1 Bacteroidia bacterium | reverse complement strand
AAACCACATGTTTGATCGGGCTTTCCCGAAGGCCGGGCAACGGAGGTAATGGGTTTTTCCCATCGTCCACAAACTTGCTTTCCCTGAAAGTATTGTCTATGGATATTTGGGTGTATTCTGCCAGCTTTTCCTCTGAAGGCATGGCAACCCGCTGAAACGTGCCAAGCTGGATATCCCCGATATAATCACCTTGAGGTGGTTCAACAAAATCTCTTCCGCCATTTGGCCCGGCACCAAGTCCGCGACAGGTAATGATATAAATATTTTTTTCGTCCTCTGACAATTCCACGCGAGTGGGGCCCCACCCACTTGGAATCAATCCTTTCGTGGTTTGTGATGGGATATCGATCACAGCTACCGCATTGAAACCCAACAATGCCACATACAGGGTCTTTTCGTCCCTGCTCATGGTAATGCCAAAAGGCAATAAGCCACGAAACTTGTCGATTCGTTCATCAACCTTTATCGGAATGTGACCTACAATCTCCTGTTTTTCATGATCAATAATGGAAATATTATCATTGGTGGCATTGGTGACATAAGCGAATTTTTTGCCAACAGCTATGGAATTGGGGCTGGCCCCTCCTACCACTATCTCATCATCTACAGTCTGACCTATTTGATTTCCAGTTTTAAATTTTTTGATCACCTTGTTGTTTTCCAAATCAATGGTAAAGACGCTCATTGCATCTGGATGCAATGGACTGCCAAGGCCTGGGATTTTCCTCCCCTCTACAACTGTTCCCTCGATGGATTCTTTTGTATTATCGCCATAAGGATGGTGAGAGATCATCAATGAATCGTAGTTCTCAGGAGTAGCACCCTCGATGAGTGGATATTCATAAACACCAACATTGGCCACAAATGCTTGCTTATGATCCGGGCTCAAGGACAAACCGAATGGCTGGCGGCCCACTTTGATAGAATTGGTGATCTTTCCGGTTGCTATATCAATGCGCACCAGACGAAAATTGCCCCGATCCAAAACAAGTAATTCATTGGTGCCATGATTGATGACCAAGTCGGAAGTAAAGCTATCCTGAAAATTCTGACCATTTACCATTCCGTTTAGTGTAATAGAATCCAGTTTCGTGAAATTCTCTGTATCATATACAATCACAGCCCCAGTATCGCCACCGCTCAGATATACTGTTTTGGAATCGCTGGCAAAAGCAACTCCCAAAAATGATCCTTTCGCCAATGGAGATGGAATGGTTTTGTCATAGCTGGGAACCCGTACTGCGCTCAGAGCATTGACATCAACGATAGTAAACACGCCATTGTGCAAAGTGATCGCCTTTTTCCCATCGGGTGATACCGCCATTCCAAATGGATCGTGCGATATGCGAATCATATCCCCAACTGGTGTCACGTAGCGGCCACTGGCCAAAATAGACGTTCCCCCTTCTTCAATAATACAATACTGATCCTTACCGGGAACCTGCAAAATGGAAACTGTATTTTGCTGAGTATTGCATGAGCTGAAGACTAGGATGAGAAAAAAAATAGTGAGCTTGTACATATTTGTGAAATTGTGCGGTTATAAAAAAATGTTGCTGCTTTTTGTTTGCGTTACAATTTGCAAATTATTTCTGATATTCCTTTCTAATTCTATACTTCAAAAACCTACAACCTGCACTAGTATGATGGTAGTTTTTTTTTAAAAATATTCAATAGAATGAATCTTCACGAATGACAAATATTCTTAACATGTTTAGAAATATTTTGAGGTATTGATATCGTTTAAAAAGCATCTAAAATCCATGGAAAATTGATGCATTATTGTTGTGAATTCTTCTTAAAAAAGCTGAATTTTTGAGATAATCAGCTAACCGGTTTCCCTTCGGCAAATTGAAAAATATGATCTATGGACATTCGATCATTCAGTCCATTTGAATAATGTACTTTTCTAATAATTAAATTCTCATCCAACAAAAACTCGGCTGGGATGGTATTGATAGATTCTTGATCAGCCATCATGTGCATAGGAAGGTTTTTCATTTTCGCTTTGATGGAAGTCTGTATAAAGGACGTCAAATGACTCCATGCCGATTTTAATGCCGAATTTTCTATGCCATAAATTTGATACCAAGTTTTATCCGGATCGGCAATTAGCGGTATCGGCGAGATGGATTTGTGGAACATACTCGACAATAATATTTTTTCTTTTGATTCAAAAAAGAATATCATCTCCATATTCTTTGCCTGTAATTCCAAATATTTTGTTTGGAGAAAATGTACCCTCAAATTACAAAATGGGCAACCTGCATGTCTAAAGAATGCGACAAGAACCTTTTTGCCCTTATACGCGCTCAAATCAATTCTCCTGCCAAAAATATCTGTCAAATCAAAAACAGGAGCTGAGACATTGACATCTAAAGTTATTCTATCTGCTGATTCTATCATTTTCATTTATATAAAGTGATCTCGCTTTTTGCAGATCAACCGGAATGTCCAAACTTAAGAAGAAATTCAATTGCCATTGTTGCGTTTTTTCTGCCTGTTTGTTATTGGGATTGTCCCAAGGAGGATAAACCCGAATACCCCGCTTACCAACTTTAGAACCATTGGAAATAATGCCATACTTCAGGAGAACCGATTTCGGAAAAATGAATTGTCCAAAATGTTGGTCACTGCGAGAATTGATTACCAATAAATCAAATTGATCTGCGATATCATAAGGTTCGGTTGGGCCATCATCCTTCCGTTTCCATATTACCACAAATTGTCCAACTTTTTTAGGGGTGATTTTTGCACTTCTCGCTATTACCTTCAAACGATTAACCTCAAAAGAACAAGCTCCATATTCCACACTTTCCTTTGCAGCTTTAAAATTAGCAAACTTAAAATTGCATGGATTATAGACACATTCCTTGGCAACGAAAACGTCATTATAGGCAGATACCATTATTGGTATTAATATTTAATTCTATTTAACACCGAAATCATCCTTCAGAGTTGAAAATGAATTCGAGATTGTTTTCATTACGTCTTTGGAGGTGAAATCCTACAATTTATTTATACGCCGGATTGTATTCCCCTCGTTTATTGAACCCTTTGAAATTGCGCATGGAGGAATAGCGCGGATAGCTATCAAAAATTTCGCTACCTGACATCCTTGGATCTCCCTGCTCCGTGAGGTTTCTGTCCAGCAAGTCGCTTAATTCCTTCTTTACAGCATCATATTCCATATTTTCTGATAAGTCATGCACACATCCCGGATCTTTGCGGATATCATACAATTCATCGCCATCCCGTTTCATAAATGCATTGGCAAACAGCTCTGGATATTGGTCTTTATGATCCATCATAAACGTTTTACTTGGCGAGTTATCGATGTCGTGATAGCCGGGGAACAGGCTCTTAAAACCTTTTACTTTGTCGCGGTTTCGGTTTTCTTCCGTATCAGGAACAGGGTCACCAATCGGCCAGCGGTCTGGTTTGTAATTTTTCACATATAAATAATCTTTAGTACGGATGGCACGTGCAGGGTAGCCCAAGTTATCTGGCCGAGCATGGGTATGCCGCTCCCTGCCTGTCAGCACATATTCATGGATATTCTGCACTTTATTTGGAGTAGAATTCAAAATAGGCATGAGGCTTTTGCCTGTCATATCAGGAATATCCTTCACGCCTGCCAATTCCATAAAGGTCGGTGCCAAATCTATCATGCTCACCAATTCATGGGTTTCAAAGACATTTTTCATCCCATTTGGCCACGAGATAGCCAAGGGTACATGGGTTCCGTACTCCTGCAGATTGGCCTTGGCATAAGGAAAAGGCATCCCGTTGTCGGCAGTAACTACCACGATGGTATTTTCCAATAGACCACGCGATTCGAGCAAATCAAGCATTTTTTGCAGTTGAGAATCAAAATATTCTATTTCCAACGCGTAGTCCATCACATCATTTCTGGTGACGGAGTCATCAGGAAGAAAAGAAGGAAGAGCTACATCACCTGGTTTTTTACCGGCCTTGCTGCCAGATCCAGCCTCATATACGCGGTGAGGTTCTTTCCCTCCGTACCAAAAAAAGAAAGGCTGATCCTCTCCCAATTTATCCATAAAAACCTCAAAATTTCCATAGTAATCATTATCATTAATTCCTGTGGCTGGTACGTTTTCCAATATCAATTCATTGTATTCCGGCCCCGCAGGGTTTCTATCCCATCCTGAAATTTCCCAATTCCCAGGCCCCCAAGGCTTTCCTGTGTATCCAATCTGGTATCCAACATTTTCTAATTGATCGGTGAATACGGGAAATTTCTTGGGGAAGGAACTTCCATGCGTCCCTGCCTCTTCAAGTTGCCAAATGTTTTTCCCTGTTAAAATAGCAGCTCTGGACGGGCTACACTGTGGAGCCGCCACGAAGGCATTATGAAATAAAATACCTGAATTAGCCACCTTGTCAAAGGCCGGGGTTTGAATGCCTTGAGTTCCATACGCAGAAGCATAGGGATATGATTGGTCATCGGCTATGGCAAAAAGGATGTTTGGTTTTTGCGGCGTTTGTCCTTTTTCTTTTGAGGCACAAGAAAATATAAAGGGAATAAACACTGCAACGGTAATGCTGTTAATTAGAAATCTCATTGTATCAGGCGATTTTATATCGGTTTTATTTACTCATAAATTAAATAAAAATTTGTGCAGGCCAGCCATGGATTTTTCATGGTTTTAATGCGCATTATTTTCCAGCCACTCCTCATATTGCTTTTTTAGCTCTATTACTTTTTCAGGATTGGACTTTGCCAAATTGGTCATTTCGCCGGGATCTGTTTCCATATTAACCAAAAACAATTTATCATCGTTGGTCAATGGTGCTTTATGGCTCGTATCTTCAGGGTTCCCCAACAGTTTCCAATTACCTTTCCTGACTACCCACATTTTATGAAATGCCCAACCATAGCCATCACTGTGCAGTGTTTCCATGTTTGCATTGTCAATGATTGGCAGCAAACTTTTACCATCCATTTCAGTCGTATTCAATTCAATCCCACATAATTCTGCCAAGGTTGGCATCCAATCCGCATTTACGGCCAATTGATCCCTAACCTCTCCTGAAGGAATATTCCCAGGCCAACTAATGGCAGCAGGGACTCGAATACCACCTTCAAACAGGCATTGTTTGGCCCCTCTGTATGGCCCTGCGCTTCCACCTCCAAAGTGCGCACGCTCTTCGGTAGAATGTCCATTGTCAGATTGAAAAACGACAATGGTATTGTCCCTCAAACCCAGCGATTCCAGTTTATCCAACAATTCGCCAATCTTATCATCCTGTGTCGATAGGAATGCGGCATATAAATCCCGTGGGTATGGCACTCCCTGAGCACGATAATATTCCAGCCACTTCTCATCACCCTGATATGGGTAATGCGGCAAATTTATGGCGAAATACATAAAGAAAGGTTCATCCTTCTTTTGCTCAATAAAAGCTGATGCCTCTTTGACCATTAGGTCAGGGAAAAATTGACCATTATAATAAACTTCCTTTCCATTTCTCCAGAGATCATGCCTGTTGGGACCGCTCCAAAAAAAGAAATGTGAATAATTATCTATGCAACCTACCAGATGGCCAAATGAATAATCAAAGCCTTGCGCGTTTGGGCTCATGTCGGGCTGATAGCCGAGATGCCATTTTCCAATATGAGCTGTGGCATACCCTGCATCATGAAACATTTCCGCCATGGTATATTCTGCTCCTGCCAATCCACTTTTACTGTTTGGGCTTGACCCTGCATTACCCGGGCACCCTGCCCGTTGTGGGTTTTTTCCAGTCATTAATGATGATCTGGATGCCGAACAAATGGGTGAAGCATAGAATTGTGTAAATCGGACACCGCTGTTGACGATCCTGTCCATATTGGGTGTCACGAGGTCTTTAGCACCAAAGGAATTTAAATCGACAGTTCCCTGATCATCTGTGTAGATAACTATAACATTGGGCTTGCTCTTATTTTGGGCTGATCCACTTTCGTGCAAAAGGAACATGATGATCACCAGAAAAAAATATACTCTTTTCATTCTACATTTATTTTAATTAAAATTTAATCATTCTAAATCCAAGGCCAGCACATTGGCTATCGACTCCGGGAGCACATCCACAGTTTCCTGCAACTTAGGTTTTCCATCAACTATTTCCAACAGCTTGGCACTTTCGCGCATAGTGCCTTTGTATTGCTTTCCGCTAAATTCCAAAACACCGGAAGACCTAAAAGCCGCCGATCCATCATTCTTTTTCACCTCAACAAAAGCAGGCTGGTCAGCTTCTAGTTCTGCTAAAATCTTCCATTCTCCTATCAAGATATTGTTCCCTGACTTTTCAATATTATGGTAGAACAATCCATTTCCCTGTATCTGGATTACAGCGAGGAAGCGCATATTTTTCGATTTCTCTGTATTGGTAGCCTGATAGTGCCAATGGTTTTTATATTCCAATGGCGACCCATCAGGATTAGTTTTTCTACGCCAATTCTCTGGAGGATGGGCAAACTGATCTGTCAGCTCATGATCCATAGACTCTGAGCCGAAAAGAGTTACCTGCGCCGTTGCGGCGCCATTGGAAGCAGTGACACGATGCTGATTATCCATCGCCAATGAATCCCTGTTTTGCAGTAAGAATGTAAAATTCACTGGCTGCTCTGTTTCCAATTCATCATAAATCACCACCATATTTGGTGGGAGCATGAGCGCATGCCTTCTGAACCTTTTCAACCCCGCATTCGCATTGTTTTGGTATGAATTCCTCTTAGCTTCTTGTTCATTGGCATCGGTGGAACTATAGGCATTTGTAGCATCTCCAACCGCATAAGTAATTGCTTTGCCATGTAAAAAACGCGGAACCCACCCATAAGCTTCTGAGCTGAATGGCTGTCCCATATCATTGATCAAAATGCTGTTGTGCCCTCTGGTGTTTTTAAAATCTGCCAAATAATGTGGGTCTCCCATGGCTGGCCGATATCCTGTATTGGAAAAAAGCGGTTGGCCTCCATAGAACATATTAAATCCATTTTGCTCGGCATGAGTATGGCTATATGATCCATAAGGGCTACTTTTCATAGCTAGTTGGAAATTATTTGGCGTGTCTTCCAGATGAGTATTCATATAAACCAATCCGACTTCTGGAAAAACCCGCGCCTGCGATAACTCAAATTGCTTTGGCGGATCAGGCCTTTTTAATTGCAGACCTCTTTGTATAAAATACCACTTCAAGCTGAGATCACTGGTTGGGGTTTGACCCGTCCCTTCCAGTCGCTTATCCACGTACCAAATCGCATTGGCATTGCCGGTCAGTCTGCCATTTAGCTCTGCATAAGAGCTATAGATCGCATCTTTCGACTCCCGAGGGTGCAACGGGTTACCTAATTTGTATGCATCATTTCCAAAACCATCAGCAGATCCATGAGGTGGGTAAGCATATATCATCCATTCCGTATTATTATAATACCATTCGTCTTTAAAAAAATCAACCCCTGTAATCTCCTTCAAGGTGCTGGTAATACTCAGCATGGTGAGGGTATTCATGCGAAAGTAACTGATACCATTGGACCAAGATCCATCTTTATGGCCAAGAATAGGCGATCGTGCCAACCACAAATCGTAGATATAGGACAGCCATTCGTCTGCAATTGGCAAATCCCCTTTTACCGCCAATGCTGTTTGAAAAAACCGCTCCAGAATATGCTGCCATACATGGTTCGAAAGCAATTTCCCTTCCATAAAATTCAACCATTCATCATAAAAATGAGCGCCTCTTGCCGCTATGGATTTTAAGAGCTTTTCTCTTTGGTCCTCTGTCAATTGCCCATAAAAGGTATCGAACCCAATCGCCATGGCATGCATAATCCCACTATCGCCAAAGTCCGTAACGCGTGTAGCTCCTTCGGGATCCCAATCTGCAATGGCCATAATCCACCTTTTTGCCGCTACAGCGTATTGCTCTTTTTCGGTCAAAATATACGCCTGCGACAATGTTGAAACCACGTCTTGCACCCGATCACAAATCTTCCTGCTGGCATCTATGGCTATCTTCCTATTTTCCCTTTTATTACTACCTTCAAATTTTGGCAATGCCATCGATTCATCAATTATAGGCAAGTGTATCAAATCATCTGCTGCACTGATAATTTCCTTCGCTTCTTTATAAGTTTTGGCGCGTTGTCTCAAGTCATCCAACTCGGATTTCCAGGCAAATACTCTTGGGTGCCCTTCCGGGATCATGGATAAAAGTGTTGCTGCTTCGGGTGTCACAAATTCTTGAGATTGTTCCCCAATATGAAAGTTAGCCACTTTTGACCATGGATTTTTCGCCGATTTATATTGCCAAAACCAAGTGCCATCGGCTAACTTTTGGTGCGGATTGAACATTCCTTGAGACAAATCGTCCTTTTGGATTAACTCACCAGAAAAATCAGCTCGCTGGGAAAGACGAATGCTGTAATTTCCCTCTTTACTCAAGGGCCAGAGCAATGTTGGTGGATTGAATTGGGTGGTAATACCTCCATTGGGTGTGGCCCATTCCCGGGATTTTGGGTGGATAACCTTGACATCTACACGTATTTCGCCAGAATTATCCATACCCATCCAGACAAAGGCATAAAGTGCTATGGATATTAAACTGATTATAATAAATTTATATTTACTCATTTTCATTCTATCCCTATTCATACTTTGCTATAAAATTTCATAGAATATGACAAACTCATCTCCATACATATCCTTCATCTTATCAATTTTAGAGACTGGCAATGGTCAAAATGCTATCTTTCCCTTAATCCATAAACAACCTTGTTCGGCAAAAACATCTTTTGATTAGTCCATAAATTTTCTTCCAATTCCGTGCATTGTTTTTGCCTTGCTAACTTATAGACACAGTCTTGGGCATTTACCATATCATACAATTCTATTTTTAGTCGAAAACCAAATGACATTTCATAGCATTTGAAATCCACATGAGAAAAATCATGCTCTAGGAGGTTTTTTTTATTGGGAAATCATTGTGATTTTTTAAGCCATATCTTAGGTCTTCGCATATCATCTGAAAAGAATTCAAATATTGGTTTACAAATTCACCTTACGCACTCTTTTTTATGTTGATTGACCCCATTAGAGATTTGACTGATTTTATTTAATTCTACTTCAACGGGTTTTCATACCAGACCACACCGAGGCCACGACTTCCTTCTCCATTGTTTTCTTCACATATCAACACATCAAGGTCACCATCCTGATCAATATCTATCAGTTCGACTCTGTCATATTTGTAATTATCCTTTTTAGATATCGGCTGGAGCTTGAGTGCTTTATTTTCATTTAAGGTAAGCCCATCTATCCAACCAAGGCCAATTACTTCCTTATTATGGGTGTTGGCACTGAAAGCCAAATCAGGTATACCATCACCATTGATATCTCCAACTTCTACTGACTTGCCTGTTCCTGTTTCATCTTCGATTTCAATAATTTGTTCACCCCATTTTGTCCCTGATGTATTTTGTCTTTTGAATATAGAAATTTGATGGGTATCATAGTCCGTCACGATAACTTCTTCCTTTCCATCCAGATCGAGATCACTCATTGTCATGAACATCACCTGCAGGTTTTGCCCGCCAATAAAATGGTTTTTCCACGGTTTTTTTTGAGCTTCACTAGGTCCTGGATTTTCCAACCATCGACATCCCCTAATCTCCTTTCTTCGATCTGAAACAACAATATCTATATTACCATCGCCATTCATGTCGCGAAGTATGATCGACATTACCCAACCCATGCTGGAAATCGGATGCCACTGCCAACCTGTGAGATCATTAACATCTTTAGGAGCTTCAAACCAACCAATCTGTGAATTTTCATTTTTCCCGGCAGCGACTAAATCTATTCCAAATTTGCCATCCAAGTGCAATGGCTCTGCGTACATCCACATCATGAGACCCTCAGAGGCTGGTAGGAATGTCTGCTTCCAAGCTGTGCTGTCTAGCAAATTGTTTTTTGGAGCAAAGTGCACGAATATCTTTTTTGATTTACCTTCTGTGCTGCTCACGATATCAAGCATACCATCGCCATTCATGTCGGCGAATACCGCATCTTCAACGCTGGGTGTTTTCCCAACGGAGACTGAGGGCCACTTGTCTTTTACTTTTTCTTTCCCCGGATTCAGATATAGTTTGGTAATGCCGCTTTCTTCCCATCCCGTCACAATATCTGTTAACCCATCGCCATTAATGTCAGCCAGCTTCACTCCATCAGCACCGCTGCCAATATTGTCAATAGTATGGATTTTCCATGGTTTTTTGTTTTCCAAAGATTGGAATAATGATAATATGAGGATGATTTTGAACATGGGTATTTAATTGTGGGTTTATTAATTTCAGAAAGTTACATTTTTCTTGTTCTCATTCTAAAAACATTGGTCTTTAATCTAAATTTCCTCCGCTGATCACAAGTACAAGCTTGTAGCTCTTTGTCAGGATTGTAGATCGCTCAGGGAATATTCAATTTTTCCATGAGATCTGTCTAAAAGTTATTGGAAAAGAAAGCCTCACAGTTAAATTCTGCCCAATACACTATTGTTGACTATTCGGCATACTTTTCATTTTTGGCGATGCTTCTGCGTTGGTTTTGGGCAACAGATGTTTGAATTTCTGTTTGTTCTCATTGATATCTTTTCCTGCCAGGTTATTCCATTCATTTGGATCGTTGCTGTGATCGTACAATTCTTCTGATCCTTCATAAAACTGAATGTACCGAAAACCTTCAGTCACAACTGCATGGTTATTCTTTCCATAGGTTGTAATGGCATAATTTTCTTGCCCGTAGCCGGTATTCTGCAGCAGAGGCTTCAAACTTTTTCCCTCATTTCGTTCGTTAGCCGGCAGACTGCACAGATCAAGCAAGGTCGGGTAAATATCCAACAGCTCCACGGGCGACGCAGAAACTTGGCCACTTTTAATGCCCGGAGCCTTAATGATCATCGGGGCATTGGTGGCTTCGTTCCACAAAGCATGCTTGGCGAAAGAACCTTTTTCGCCTAGACGGTACCCGTGATCTGACCACAATATCACAATGGTATTTTCGGCATATTCGCTGTTTTCTAGCGCAGTAAGCACCTCACCAATATAATAGTCCACGAAAGTGACGCATGCCAAATACGCCTGTACGATGTTCTTCCATTCACCAGATTCAATAGCCCAATCTGTAGTAGGCATCATGGGCATGGTATGGATTTTCTGGGATATTTCCGGGATATCATCAAAATCATTTTTGTTGTATGGTGGAGTAACGATGCCTTCAATCGGGTGCATATCAAACCACTTTTGTGGCACATGCCAGGGCACATGAGGGCGCAAAAAACCGACCGTCAGGAAGAATGGCTTGTCATATTTTCTATTCAGTCTATCTGCAGCCCATTTGGCGGATTGGTAGTCCGGCATTTCCTCATCCCTTTCCGGAAAAGCACCCCAATCTGTACTCGTTCCTTTTTTATCCCAATGAAAAGATTTTGGAGGTTTAGGGCCAAATCCTTTCACCCTGCCTCCCGATTCATCAAACGTTCCTTCTGGTGCATGCCCATGAAAAATCTTGCCAATTCCCATGGTGTGGTATCCATTCTGGCCAAAATAGTTTGGCAAGAATGTAATATCACTCGTGATCGGCGAAGCGAGGCGAATATCCTGGTCATTAATCTGTCCATAGATCCCTGTGGTAGATGGCCGCAATCCTGTCATGATGGATGCGCGGGAAGGACCACAAATCGGTGCCTGGCAGTGGGCATTGGTAAACAACATGCCCTGAGAAGCCAGCTTGTCCATATTTGGTGTAATGGCATTGGGGTGGCCTCCGGTAGCTCCTAGCCAATCATTCAAATCATCGACACAGATCATAAGCACATTGGGCTTTTGCGGTTGTTTCTCAGCGCAGGCCACAAGGGAAGTCAATAAAAGAAGAAAGAGAATGAAACGTGTATTCATTATTATATTAATAGATTGGTTCTCAAGGTAGTTAGATTTTGTATTACGATATTGAAAAACCATGTTAATTTCATGGAAATTTGAGGCTTTTCCAAGAGATTAGAGATGAAAGAAGTATTAAGACATGTGCGAATAAACTAACTTGTTGTGGAAAATGGAAAATATAGATTATGTCAAGTGAAGAAAGAAAAAAAGCAATTCGCTAATGAGAGCAAAGAAGATAATGAATCAAAAAACCAAAGATTGGGTAATAGGAAAATCGCCAACCATATTAATTATTACATTAGGTTTTGCTTTCATTGCCTACAGTCAGGGGTTAGCTTCTGTTGAAGCAATGGTATTAACTATTATAGGCATATTCTGTCCAATCTTAGTATTTATCGAAGTAGTAGGATGGATTCTTGATGGAAAAATATCGAAAAGTAATTCAATAATTTTAACCATTAATTTACTTTTCTCTTTTCTTACTTTTATTTTTCTTGCTGACTCAGATCAGAGGTCGTTTTTCTTAATCATGGATGCTATTTTCTGTGTGTTTATCCTTGCATATATATTAATTAGAAGGTTTTTTAATAAATCTGTATAATTTAGGAAAGTCCCTACTGGAGCATAAGTTATTCCTGTGGCAAATAAAGTAAAAAGCCCTCAAAATCCATGAATTAACTATTTCACCACAGTGGTCATAGAATATGGTTTTGCTTTCTGCGATATTCCTCTTGATGCGTTTGGTTTGTCGTCCATGTCGAAAGAAACAGTTTTGCCATCTTGGATATCTTCATAAGTGAGGTAATTCTTGTCGTAGTCCGTTCCACTCATTTTCATGGATTTAATGTATATATTTTCCATGGAATTGTCGGGGGCACTTATCTCAAATGTCTTTCCGTTTTCGAGGTGCAACTTCACATTTTTAAATAATGGGCTCCCCAAAGCATACTCGCCTGTACCTGGGGTGACGGGATAAAATCCCAAGGCAGAAAACACATACCAGGCAGAAGTTTGTCCGTTGTCTTCATCGCCACACAATCCATCGGGCGCAGAAGAGTACAATTTATCCATGACTTCGCGAACATGCTTTTGCGCTTTCCAAGGTTGCCCCAGCCAGTCGTACAAATATATGGCATGCTGAACGGGCTGATTTCCATGGGCATATTGCCCCATGTCTGCCACAAGCATCTCGGTGATCTCATGGATCTGCTGGCCATAATACGAATCGTTGAAGGTTGGCGCAGCTGTAAACATTTCATCCAGTCGAGCTCTCATCTTTACTGTTCCACCAAAATCATTGGCAAGGCCTTGTGGATCATGAAACACGCACCAAGTCCAATGCCAAGCAGAGCCTTCGGTAAATGCATCGCCCCACTTGTCGGGCGTGTAGGTCTTGGCCCACGAGCCATCTTTGTTTTTGCCCCGCATAAATCCAATCTGAGCGTCAAACACATTTTTGTAGTTCAAGCTTCTTTGGCGGTATAGATCAACCTCCTTTTTTGGTTTACCCAATTCTTCTCCCAATTCCGCAATGCACCAGTCAGCATAAGCATACTCCAACGTTCGCGCTGCATTTTCATTCACGCCGACATCATAAGGAATATATCCCATTTCATTATAATATTCTGCACCAAAGCGACCGACTGAATTCACAGGGCCTTTCAATTTGGAGCTGTGAATTATGGCTTCATAAAGCGTCTCAATATCATACCCACGAATTCCCCTCAAATACGCATCGGTGATATTTACCGCAGAGTTGGAGCCGATCATGCAGTTGCGATGGCCAGGGCTCGCCCACTCCGGAAGCCAGCCACTTTCTTTATAGGTATTAACCAAGCCTTCCATCACATGACTCAGATATTCAGGATACATGATGGTAAAAAATGGAAATACAGCTCTGAAAGTATCCCAAAATCCATTGTCGGTATACATATACCCCGGCAATACTTCTCCATTGTACGGGCTATAGTGAACGACCTGATCATTTTCATCCAACTCATAAAACTTCCTTGGGAAAAGCAGCACACGATACAATGCCGTATAGAATGTGCGGTATTGCTCGGTCGTACCGCCATCTATCTCAATGCGTCCCAGCTCCTTGTTCCAAATTGCTGCTGCTTTGCTTTTAGTTTGTTCAAAATTGTCAGACCCAATCTCGCGTTGCAAGTTGAGTTCTGCCTGCTCAGGGCTGATGAACGAAGATGCAACCCTTGCCGCCACCTGCTCGCCGTCATGGGTTTTGAATGATATTGCAGCACCCACATGGTAGCCTTCCGCCTCAAGGCCTTTCATGATTTCTGGTGATTTGTCATCCTTATTTTGATATTCCCAAGTTGTGATTTCTTCAAAATCCTTATCGAAATAAATCACAAAATAATTGTGAAAATTATAAGGGACTCCCCCACTGCTGTTGCGGCAATAACCAACTACTTTTCTTTCCTTCGGAAATACTTTTACCATCGAACCCTTAAAAAATCCATCAATCAAAATGTGTGATTTTTCAGCTTTTGGAAACGTAAACCGAAATTGTGCGGCGCGGTCCGTCGGCGTGATTTCCGTGGTCACATCATAGTCGGCTAGGTAAACCTTGTAGTAATGAGGCTGGCTGGTTTCTGCTTTATGCGAAAACCAAGAGCCGCGTTTGTGCTCATCAATTTCCAATTCGCCCGTTTCCGGGAATAAGGAAAAAGCCGCATAATCATTGATCCACGGACTTGGCTGATGCGTCTGCTTAAATCCACGGATTTTATAGACATTGTAGGTATATCCCCAACCATTGCCCATCTCCCCGGTTTGGGGTGTCCAAAAATTCATCCCCCAAGGTGTGGCAATCGCTGGGTAGGTGTTGCCATTAGAAAGTGCAAATTCGGAGTCCGTTCCCACAAGGGGATTTACCAAATCGACCGGAGATTCATGGATTTCTGACGACTTTATCTGTCCAAAAGCTGCTGAGGCCATTCCGATCATGAAAATGATCAATGCTCTTTTTATGTTCATTGGTAGGGTATTTTTTGACCTGAAGGGTCATATTGATTTCAGCATCCAATTTCCTCAAATATTCTGACTATTGCCATAAAAATCGGTTAATAAAAAAGCCCTTAAAATCCATGGAAATTTGAGGCTTTATTCCACTCGTGCTGAAGTTATTTCCATGCCAACCTAAGTATTTGTAAATTTGAGCATGAGTGAGAAATAGAAATTATATCCAGAGAAGAAAGGAGAAAAGTAATTCGCTAATGGGAGTAAAGGAAAAATTGATGTTAAATTCATTGGCTAGTGGCACGGAAATAACATCCGCACTAGGGCGGTGTGTTCCTGTACTAGCAATTAGTGAAATCGAGCAAATATGAGGTACTATTTGACTTGGCTTGTAACAATTTTAATTTTCGGTTCTTTAATATTACGATTTACTCTGTCTGACAGCGATTATCAAATAGTAAGACCAATTGAAACTCCAATATTTTTTATTTCAGTTGCTATGTATCTTATACTTTTAATCACTAAAAGACGTAGGAATAGATATTGAGAAGCTATTTAATGAATAAGTCCCCAATTGAGCGAAAGTTACTACTATACATATCATATCGATATTAAAAGCATCAAATTTCCATGGATTTTAAGGGCTTTTTCATTCCTCCACAAACAAAAAAGGCGAGGTATCCCCCGCCTTTCTTATTCTAATTTTCTAAACACTATTTGGCGTATGCCACAGATCGCATTTCACGGATTACCGTTACTTTGATCTGTCCAGGATATTGCATATCCTTCTCGATTTTTTGAGAGATATCAAAAGACAACTGAGAAGCAACAGTATCAGTTACTGTGTCGGCATCTACCATCACACGAAGTTCACGCCCCGCCTGGATCGCAAAACATTTATTTACCCCATCAAAGCCAAGTGCCAGTTCTTCTAATTCTTTGAGTCGCTTCATGTAGCTTTCCATAATTTCCCTGCGCGCTCCTGGTCTAGAACCTGATATCGCATCACAAGCCTGCACGATCGGAGATATCATCGAGGTCATTTCTATCTCGTCATGGTGCGCTCCAATAGCATTGCATACTTCTTTATTTTCTTTGTATTTCTTCGCCAAGTCCATCCCCAAGAGCGCATGAGGCATTTCAGGTTCTTCGTGCCAAACTTTACCAATATCATGTAGCAAACCGGCGCGCTTGGCAAGCTTGGAATTAAGCCCCAGCTCAGCAGCCATTGTAGCGCATAGATTGGCCACTTCTCGGGAATGTTGCAATAGATTTTGTCCATAAGAAGATCGGAATCTCATGCGCCCAATCAGCTTGATCAATTCGGGGTGTAAGCCATGAATCCCCAAATCAATGATGGTTTTTTCACCTATTTCTACAATTTCCTCATCAATATTTTTCTTGGTTTTGCCTACAATCTCTTCGATTCTGGCCGGGTGAATTCGCCCATCTGTAACCAACCTATGAAGCGAAAGTCTAGCTATTTCCCTGCGCACAGGATCAAACCCTGAGATAATAATCGCTTCCGGAGTATCATCAACAATAATCTCAACACCAGTAGCAGCTTCTATGGCACGAATATTCCTTCCTTCCCTTCCAATTATTTTTCCTTTAATATCATCGCTCTCGATATTAAATATAGAGACGCAATTCTCAATCGCATTTTCAGTAGCGGTCCTTTGAATCGTTTCAATAACCACTTTTTTGGATTGCTTGGTAGCTGTCATCTTTGCTTCTTCCATGATATCCTTTATGAAAGAAGATGCCTTTGTTTTCGCCTCGTCTTTGAGGGCTTCTACCAATTTTTCTTCAGCCTCATCTGCAGATAAATTGGCAATCTTTTCAAGTGCATCTACCTGTTCCTGTTTGATTTTGTCTAAATCTGATTTGCGTTTTTTCAAAATCTCCAATTGAGCGGTCAGGTTTTCTTTCATGCTATCCATTTCCGCCTCGGCGCGCTTGTTATTCTCTATCTGCTTTGATAGACTCTGTTCCTTTTGCCGCAGTCTGTTTTCATTTGAAACAATCTGATTTTTTTTGCGATTGGCCTCTTCCTCAAAGTCTGACTTCAGTTTTATCAGTTGCTCTTTGGCTTCTATTATTTTATCTTTCTTGGTAGTCTCAGCTTGCAGTCCAGCTTCTTTCAATATAATATCTGCCTTTTCTCTAGCCTTTTGCTCCTCTCCGGAAAAAACTTTTTTTAACAGGAATCTTCCTATGATTATTCCTACTATCAGCCCGCCAAGTGACCCTAGCACAGTAATGCTATCCATATAATATATATTTAAACGTAAATAAAGGTGGGGGCTGAAGCGTATATCTAATTTTCGTGGTAAGTGGACTATCCAGTTACATCGGAAATCAACCTGCTTAGATAATTTATTTTATCTACCGCGGATTCACCGGTAGAGGTGGAATTAGCTTCTGTTTGTAGTTTTTCATAGAGACTGTCAAAGGCCACCATGGCTATTAGATCTTGTTTGTCATCAATGCCAAACTGATCTCTATACAATCTTATTTTTTCGTTTATTTTTTTTCCAGCAAGCCTAATTCTTTCCTCATCTCCTGCATCAACTTTCATAGGGTACTCCCTATCTGCAATTTTTATTTTTATAGAAAGTTCTTCCATTCGCGATAAGATTTATCTTTTACTTACTCAATTGATTGATACATTTATCAATTTCTTTGATGTAGTCGTCGATTTTATCTTTAACCTCTGTAGCCTCAGATTCTCCCACAGAAATACTATCTACAATAGTACTAATTTTAATCTTATTTTGAAAGTCTGAGATTTGTTCTTCTTTGGATTTGAGTAGGCTCTTCAACTCGGCATTTTGAGTTTTCATATCTTCATTGAACTTTTTCTCTTGCGCAAACTGAGACATTAAGAGTCTGATCTTGCGCTCAAGGGTTTGTAGTTCATTGTTAAGCCGGTCTCTTTTCATAGTTATTGTCTGATAACAGCCCCTAAATCGGACTCAAATTTTTTCATCAACCTATCCATAAAACGATCAATCATTTTATCGGTTAGGGTCTTGGATTTGTCTTGCAATATAAAACTTATTGCATAAGCTTTTTTTCCTTTTTCAATCTTTTCTCCTACATAATAGTCAAAAACATTTATGTCCTTGAGTATGCCGGAAAATTCCTTACTGCTAGTTACTTCCTTTATCTGCTCAAAAGTGACAGAAGCATCTATTACCAATGACAAATCTCGGCGAACTTCAGGATATTTTGATATTTCATCAAAATTAAATCCTATTTCCTTAATCAAAAGTAACCTATCAACATCTATTTCGGCATAATATACCTCTTGTTGAATAGACAATAAACCAGTTACATTAGTCTTTAAAAGTCCTATTTTTGCCAAGCAGGCACCTTTCTGAAAGATGCCAATTCCGTATTTAAAAGTATCATCCTGAAGTGACACAGCCGTGTATTCCTCAGAGGTGAATTTTTGCATTAATCTAAGAACAATTGCTGAAAGATCATGGAATTCCACAGGTTTATTTGGCGCGACCCAAGACTCCTGATTATTTTGTCCTGTGATCCAGATACTTAGATATTTTTTTTCTTCAAATTTTTTCTGTGCAATATTTTTGTACCCAGTGCCAAACTCAAAAAGCCTGAGGTTCGCTTGTTTTCTATTGAGGTTATGGGAAATCACTTCCAAGCCTGAAAAGAGTAAGGATTGCCGCATTACACCCAAATCTTCACTCAATTTATTCAGGATAATAACATTATCCTCTTCATGGAAAAATGATGCTTTTTCGGCATACAATGGCTTGGTCAATGAGTTGGTGCTAATCTCGAAGTACCCATTAGAAACCAAAAGGTCCGAGGCCATTAGCTGGGCAGATTCAGGAGATTTTTGTGGAAAATCAGCCAAAAAAGCACTCGACAAAGACGTACCCAATTCAATATTTTCATAACCGTAAATGCGTAAAATCTCTTCTATCACATCCGCCTCTCTGGTTACATCCACCCGGTATGGCGGCACAATCGCCGTAAATCCATTCTCACTTTTATCTCTGATTCCAATGTCAAGGTTACTTAATATCTGATGAATGACTTCTCGGTCTATTGACTTACCAATGAGTCGGTCAATATTTCTATATTGCATTTCAACCTCCCATGCTTCTATCTTTTCGGGATATATATCAATAACCTCTGATGAAATAGAGCCTCCCGCTATTTCTTTAATGAGCATTGCAGCACGCTTCAGCGCATATACTGTATTCTGTGGATCTGTTCCTCTTTCGAATCGGAACGCAGCATCTGTCTTCAATCCATGAACCAAGCTCGTTTTCCGAACATAGTCAGCCGAGAAATAAGCACTTTCCAAAAATATATTTTTTGTTTGGTTGCTAACTCCACTATCAAGCCCGCCAAATACACCGGCAATACACATCCCTCTTTTTTCATCGCAAATCATTAGATCTGTATCATGGAGTTTTCGCTCCTTTTCATCAAGAGCTGTAAAGCTGGTACCACTGGGAAGTGTCTTTACAATCACCTTATCCCCATGGATTTTATCCATATCGAATCCATGTAATGGTTGCCCAAGTTCATGAAGAATAAAATTGGTAACATCGACAATATTATTTATCGGTGTTTGTCCTATGGTTTTTAAACGGTTTTTTAGCCAACCCGGGGATTCAGCAACAGTAACATTGGAAATGACTATTCCTGAATACCTCGGGCACCCTACCGAATCTTCTACTTCTACATGGATTTTAGATGCTTTTTCGTCAATCTTAAATCCTGAGATGTCTGGCCAAGTTATTTTACGGTCGAGAACAGCTTTCAAATCTCTGGCCACACCGATATGCGAAGTCGCGTCAGCTCTATTTGGAGTCAAGCCAATTTCAAAAACGACATCATCTTCCATGTTGAAGTATTCCTTTGCTGGTGTGCCGTTTGGTAAATCGGTATCTAAAACCATGATACCGTCATGGCTCGTTCCTATCCCCAATTCATCTTCTGCACAGATCATTCCTTCGGATTGCTCGCCGCGGATTTTTGCCTTCTTAATTTTGAAACCCTCACTCCCTGTAGGATAAAGCATCGCTCCAACCTTTGCGACGATAACTTTTTGTCCTTTGGCGACATTTGGTGCACCACAAACTATAGGTAGTGGTGTTTCTTCTCCAATTCCTACTTGCGTTATACTGAGCTTGTCAGCATTTGGATGTTTCTCGCAAGACAAAACCTCTCCAATAACCACCTCCCTCAAACCTCCTCGTATGGACTCTACAGTCTGCATACCTTCTACTTCCAACCCCGTCATCGTAAGCATATGAGCTATTTCTTCCGGGGTTTCCTTCAATTCTATATATGACTTTAACCAATTAAGGGAAATATTCATGGTTTGTTTACATTACTTTTTTAAAAAATTTTAGGCTCTTATTTCCCTAATCTCCATTACTATGTTTTTGGGATCTATGCAACAATGCCTGATGCTATCCGCAAAAATAATATTTACTTTGAAGTAAGAGAATTTTAATGCGTGAAATCAGGCAATTTTTCACCAGCTAAAACAGACACATTAAGTTTATTGCTTTTTGGTGGAATTGGACAAATGTATGTATCATTATATACACAGTATGGATTATAGGCTGTATTGAAATCAATTTCCAAGGTACTAGTACCTTCAATGAGTTTGGGCTCAACATACCTACCCCCACCATAGGTCAACTCCCCGCTTGTTTCATCATAAAATGGGATGAACAAATAATCCTCAGACTCTTCTACTGGTTTATAAACGGTCACATCAATTTCCTTTCCTTCTAGGTGGATATGTGCATTTCCATAGATATAATACTCCTGCTGGCTACCATCGGTAGTGGTTATCTTTGTTTTTTGCTGTATCTGGTTTTTATGCAGCTCCGCATGAACCCGATATTTTTCTGTAATTGGAAAATAGCTCAAAGAAGTAAACGTCCTCTTTTGCTCATCAGTCAGAGGAGATTCCTTAGTGGTTTTGAAAAGCTCGTCCTTTTCCTTGCGTTGTGATTCAATTTCTTCCGCATAACCCACTGTACGCTGACTCGTCCCCTGAAATGTGTAGTAACCTATAATAATCAAACCGACCGCCACTACTATATATAAAACCTTTTTTTGCATACTATTTTATAAATTTTCCACCACAAAATTATTAAAAGGTTTTACAAAACCTTTTGCCACAGACTATTTATTACGACATGTAATTAAACTCACAGAAGACCTTCATCTGCAAAACTCAGGTATCCCTCGTCTCCAAAAATAATATGATCCAAAACCGGAATCTCTAAAAGTTTTCCTGCAGTTTTCATTTTGCTGGTTAAATTCAGATCCGCTTGGCTGGGCTTTAAATTCCCAGAAGGGTGGTTGTGTACCAAAATCACTGAAGATGCATATTGATCCAAAGCAGCTTTAAAAATAATTTTAGGATCAGCCACAGTACCGGAAATTCCCCCGGAACTGATTCGCTCCTTTTTTATCAACCTATTTGCCCGATTGAGCAAAATGATCCAAAACTCTTCCCTTGATAAATCCATCAACTCCGGCTTCATCAATTGATAGATATCGTTGGAGCAGGTAATCTGAGCTTTTTCCACAAAACCCGTTTCTTTTCTTCTGCGCCCCAACTCTAATGCACTGACAATTGAAATGGCCTTAGCCTCTCCTATCCCCTTTACCTTCTGCAAATCCTTTACAGAAAATCTAGCAAGTTTATTCAGGTCGTTGTCTGCCCCACTGAGGATGATTTTAGCCACATCTACCGCACTAATTGATCTGGTTCCTGATCCAATTAATATGGCAATAAGTTCGGCATCACTTAAAACAGATTTGCCTTTAAGTAGTAGTTTTTCTCTGGGCCTATCCTCTTCTGCCCAGCTAAGTATTTTCAGGTGATTGAGTGATTCTGACATTAACGATTGGTTTTTATAAAATTGAAAAATTATCTGTAAAAACCAAAACCAACAAAACAAAAAGCCCCATCGATGCTATCGATGGGGCTTTTTATATTTTTATATTAGACCTGCACTACTGAACAGCAGACATAACTTTGTGTAGTTTAGATTTTTTGTTAGAAGCATTATTCTTGTGAATAATGTTTCTCTTTGCCAGTTTATCCAACATACCTGCAACTTTCTTATACAACTCTTGTGCTTCTTCTTTATCCGTGGCCTTTCTCAACTTTTTGATGAAAGTTCTAGTTGTTTTCAGATAATACTTATTTCTAAGTCTTTTCGCTTCGTCTGATCTGATTCTTTTTAGTGCTGACTTATGATTTGCCATTCCTTAATTTGTTCTATCTTAAATTTGAGGTTGCAAATGTATGAGTTAAATTTATTATTGACAAATACTAGATGGTTATTTTTTATATACTTAATCAACCTTTGAGCATGCGAGCCAAATCAAACACAAGACGAATAACCGATTGGTTCCAAATAGCTTTAAAATCATAATTCAGAAAACAAATACACCTCTTTTCAAATTTATTTACCTTAATTTGTTGTCTGCGCAGAAGAAACCATTATTATTAAAAATAAATAATAGGAATTCTTTGAATTTAAAATTTTATACTCCACTTTTGTTTTGCCTTAACAGGAATATAAAAAAATGAAAACATTGATATCTATATCTCTTCTACTCCTCACTGTCGTGGTCGTCAATGGTGCATGAATAGAAAGGTATGTCGTAGAATATAAAATCTAAAACCTTTCTCTAAACAGAAAGGTTTTTTTTTAGTCATTATGAAAAATAAAATAAACAAATTCAGTAGTAAAATCACTCAGGACGAGAGTCTCCCGGCAGCTCAGGCTATGTTATATGCCATTGGGATGCAGGACGATGACATGAAGAAGGCTCAAGTTGGAGTAGTAAGTACAGGGTATCAGGGAAACCCTTGCAACATGCACTTAAATGGGCTTGCTGATCTCATTAAGAAAGGTGTGGATGAAAACGGGCTAATGGGCTTGATATTTCATACCATTGGAGTAAGTGATGGAATTACGAACGGTACAGAAGGCATGAAATATTCGTTGCCATCCCGTGAATTGATTGCCGATTCGATCGAAACGGTTGTTTGTGCACAATTTTATGATGCCGTAGTTCCAGTAGTAGGCTGTGATAAAAATATGCCCGGGGCCATGATTGCTTTGGGCAGGATAAACCGGCCAAGCATCCTCGTATATGGCGGCACAGTAAAAAAAGGAAAGTGGAAGGGACAGGATTTAAACATCGTGTCAGCTTTTGAGGCATATGGGCAAAAACTGGCTGGTAATATCAATGCCGAAGACTATAAGGGAATCATCAAAAATTCCATACCTGGTGCCGGTGCTTGTGGTGGCATGTACACAGCAAATACCATGGCAGCAGCGATAGAATGTCTGGGCATGAGCCTTCCTTATTCGTCTTCAAACCCAGCTTTGAGTGAAGAAAAAGGGTATGAATGCCATGATATTGGTAAAGCTATCAAGAATTTGCTTCAACTGGATTTGAAGCCAAAAGATATTATGTCCAAGGCTTCGTTTGAAAATGCAATATCTTTGATCATGGCATTGGGAGGATCCACTAATGCGGTGTTGCATTTATTAGCTATGGCCAAGTCCGTAGATGTTGATCTGTCAATTGATGACTTTCAACGCATTAGTGACAAGACTCCATTTATAGCTGATTTAAAGCCTAGTGGTGAATATTTGATTGAGGATCTACATCATGTGGGTGGTGTCCCGGGGGTAATGAAGATGTTGTTAAAAGAAGGTTACTTTAATGGGAATTGCATGACAGTAACCGGAAAAACATTTGGCGAAAACCTAGAAAAAGCGGCCGATTTGGAAAAAGGGCAAAAAATCATCCGGCCTTTTTCTGATCCAATTAAGCCTGTAGGACATATTCAAATACTCTATGGTAATCTGGCGACAGAAGGTTCTGTCGCAAAAATCACCGGAAAGGAAGGAGAAGTATTTACGGGGCCGGCCAAAGTATTCGAAGATGAATATGAAGCAATTGAAGGAATTGGTACTTCGGTTAAAAAAGGTGATGTTATTGTAATTCGCCATTCGGGCCCTAAAGGAGCTCCTGGAATGCCCGAAATGCTCAAACCAACTGGAGCTGTGATGGGGGCTGGGCTAGGAAAAGATGTGGCGTTAATTACTGACGGTAGATTTTCAGGTGGGTCGCATGGATTTGTGGTAGGACATATTACACCGGAGGCTTCTGAAGGAGGACTTATCGGTTTGCTGAAAGACGGGGATATCATCACAATAGATGCTGTAAACAACCGACTTGATGCAGATTTAACAGAAGAAGAAATTGCCAAAAGAAAGCAAAAATGGACAAAGCCTCCATACAAGGCAACATCAGGAATATTAAAAAAGTTTATTGATACCGTAGCGACAGCCTCTGAGGGGTGTGTTACAACTTAATATATCTATTATGGAAAAGATGGATACTATACAAAAACCACCAAGTGATATCGGTGAAAAAAAGGTAAGAATTTCAGGGTCTGAAGCATTGATTCTTTCATTGTTGGAAGAAGGAGTTGATACTATTTTCGGATATCCCGGAGGGGCAATCATGCCTATATATGATGCTTTGTATCATTATCAGGACAAGGTCAACCATTTACTAACACGCCATGAACAGGGTGCTGTTCATGCAGCACAGGGTTACGCACGGGTTACGGGTAAAGTCGGAGTATGCTTCGCGACAAGCGGCCCTGGAGCAACCAACTTAATCACGGGAATTGCCGATGCGCAAATTGATTCCACACCGTTGGTATGCATTACTGGTCAAGTAGTAGCTCACTTACTGGGTACAGATGCATTTCAGGAGTCTGATGTGTTGGGTATATCTATGCCTGTTACAAAATGGAATTTTCAGGTTACCAAACCTGAAGAGATTCCAGAGGCCATTGCGAAAGCTTTTTATATTGCAAAAACCGGTAGACCAGGTCCTGTACTAATTGATATCACTAAAAACTCTCAGACTGACAAATTAGATTTTGAGTACAAGCCATGTAAAAAAATAAGGAGTTATCATCCATATCCTGCTCTTAAAAAACAAGATATTGAAGATGCAGCAACTTTAATAAATAATGCTAAAAAACCATATATCCTTGCAGGTCACGGCATTTTGATTTCTGGAGCAGAAAAAGAAGTTTTAACATTGTCGGAAAAAGCAAACATTCCTGTAGCCTCTACTTTGTTGGGACTTTCCTCCTTCCCTCCTGATCATGAGAACTATGCAGGTATGCTAGGAATGCATGGAAACTATGCTCCTAACTTACTTACAAATGAGTGCGATGTATTGATCGCTATAGGGATGCGGTTTGATGACCGGGTTACTGGAGACGTCAGTAGATATGCCTCAAAAGCCAAGGTTATTCATATAGAGATTGACCCGTCAGAAATAGACAAGATCATTAAAGCGGAAGTCGGTGTAAATGGAGATGCAAAACAAGCTCTGCAAATGTTGCTGCCATTGGTAAAAGAGAATACTCATACTGACTGGATCGCAGAATTCAGGCGGTTGGACAAAATTGAATTTGAAAAAGTAATCAAGAAGGATACTTTTCCTGATGGCAATGAGATCAAAATGGGTGAAGTTGTTCGGATATTATCCGAAATATCTGATGGTAATGCTATTGTTGTTACAGATGTTGGGCAGCATCAAATGATCGCTTCCCGCTATTATAAATACAAGAAACCAAACCATATTGTAACTTCCGGAGGCTTGGGAACTATGGGCTTCGCATTGCCCGCGGCAATGGGAGCTCAAGTTGGAAAAATGAACGAAAAAACTGTGGCCATCGCTGGTGATGGAGGCATTCAAATGACCATACAAGAACTTGGTACTATTTTTCAATATAATATTCCTTTAAAAATAATTGTATTGAACAACAATTTCTTAGGTATGGTAAGACAATGGCAGCAATTGTTTTTTGAAAAAAGATACTCATTTACCGAAATGGTCAACCCGGATTTTGTTAAAATTGCGGACGGTTATGGTATCCCTGCTAAACGGGTAAGCGAAAGAGCAGATTTGCAAAATGCTTTGCAAGAAATGTACGACAGCGAAGGGCCATATTTCCTCGAAGTGAAAGTTGAAATGGAAGAAAATGTATTCCCGATGGTTCCTTCAGGTGATTCGGTATCCAATATTCGTTTAGAGTAACTATATAGACGTAAAGAAGATGACAGATATATATCAAGATTCCATAGAACAATCGGTAGAAAAGCAATATACTATTTCGATACTGACAGAAGACAAACCGGGCCTGCTCAATGCGGTGACTATCGTTTTTACCCGGCGTAAACTCAATATCGACATGATCAATGTTTCCGCCTCAGAAGTAGAGGGTGTTAGCCGATATACGATCGTACTGACCACTTCTAAAGAACAAGTAGAAAAGGTGGTGAAACAGATCAGGAAGCATGTAGATGTGCTTGGTGCATTTGTTTATAATGAAGATGATATCCACTATCAAGAAATAGCACTATACAAGGTGCCGACAAAGATATTCGTTGGCGGTGTGGAAGTTGAGCAAATTATTCGGGATAACAATGCTAGGATACTAGTGATAGAAAAGGATTATATCGTAATCGAAAAAACAGGACATAAAGAAGAAACTTCTAGACTATTTGAAATACTTAAAAAGTTTGGTGTTTTGGAATTTGTTAGGTCAGGAAGAATTTCTGTATCTAAATCGAAAAGAAGAACAGAGACTTTCCTAGAAGAATTAGAAAAATCAACAACTCATAGTTTAAGCAATAATAACGGAACAGTAAATTAAAATGGCAAAAATTAATTTTGGTGGCGTAGAAGAAAACGTCGTAACACGAGAAGAATTCCCATTAGAAAAAGCTAGGGAAGTAATGAAAAATGAAACCATTGCAATCATTGGATATGGTGTGCAAGGCCCAGGTCAGGCACTCAATCTGAGAGATAATGGATTTAACGTTATCGTTGGCCAGCGCCAGCCTTCCAAATCTTATGAAAAAGCAATTGCTGATGGTTTTGTGCCTGGAGAAACCCTTTTCTCCATTGAAGAAGCTCTCGAAAAAGGTACGATTATTTTCTACTTATTGTCTGATGCGGCGCAAATCTCTATGTGGCCAACAGTTGAAAAACATTTGACTGAAGGAAAATCACTGTATTTCTCTCATGGATTTGGCATAACTTATAAAGAAAGAACAGGTATAGTTCCTCCTGAAAATGTAGATGT
This sequence comes from Bacteroidia bacterium, assembly GCA_030426345.1. Taxonomy (GTDB): domain Bacteria; phylum Bacteroidota; class Bacteroidia; order Cytophagales; family Cyclobacteriaceae; genus JAAUQL01. The sequence goes on along the minus strand of JAUHYU010000050.1, from coordinate 10,427 downwards.
AATTCTAGTAGCACCAAAAGGATCAGGAACTAGCTTGAGAAGATTATTCGTGGAAGGTAAAGGATTGAATTCGAGTTTTGCGATTCATCAGGATTACACAGGAAACGCTAGAAACAAAGCAGTTGCTTTGGGAATTGGTGTAGGGTCAGGATACTTGTTTGAAACTACCTTCAAAAAAGAAGTTTATAGTGACCTTACAGGAGAAAGAGGAACTTTGATGGGAGCTATTCAAGGGATATTTGCCGCTCAATATGATTTATTAAGAAGCAAAGGCCACTCTCCATCAGAGGCTTTTAACGAAACTGTGGAAGAAGCAACACAATCATTATATCCTTTAGTTGCTGAAAACGGTATGGACTGGATGTATGCCAATTGCTCTACTACGGCTCAGCGTGGCGCATTGGACTGGTGGAAAAAATTCAGAGATGCTACTGCTCCTGTTTTCAAAGAGCTTTATGAAAGTGTAGAAACAGGCAATGAAGCACAACTTTCTATTGACTCCAATAGTCAGGAAGACTACCGAGTGAAGTTAGAAGCTGAATTGAAAGAAATGAAGGAATCTGAAATGTGGATAACAGGATCTGCAGTCAGGAAATTAAGGCCTGAAAATAAATAATAATTTTCATGGAAATGGAAGGCTTTTTTGCCTTCCATTTTTTTCACAATACTAAATCAAAACCATTATGGCGGAAAGATTATATGTTTTTGACACCACCTTGCGAGATGGCGAACAAGTTCCGGGGTGCCAGTTAAATACTGTTGAGAAGATAGAAGTGGCAAAGCGGCTGGAAGAGCTTGGTGTAGATATAATCGAAGCTGGATTTCCAATTTCAAGCCCCGGTGATTTCAATTCTGTTGTTGAGATTTCCAAGGCTGTGACATGGCCAACTATTTGTGCATTGACCCGAGCCGTAGAAAAGGATATTGATGTAGCTGCCGATTCATTAAAGTATGCAAAAAAGGGCAGGATACATACTGGAATTGGCACATCACCTTACCACATTAAATACAAGCTTAAGTCCAACCCTGAAGAAATAATCGAACGGGCCAAAAGGGCGGTAGCATATGCCAAGAAATTTGTTGAAGATGTAGAGTTTTATGCTGAAGATTCCGGCAGAACTGACAATGAATATTTGGCAAAGGTAGTTGAAGCAGTCATTGCTTCTGGGGCCACGGTCGTAAACATACCGGACACAACCGGGTATTGCCTTCCTCATGAATATGGGGAAAAGATAAAATTCCTTATGGAAAACGTGAAAAACATAGACAAGGCAATCCTCTCCACTCATTGCCATAATGATTTAGGAATGGCCACGGCCAACACTATCTCAGGTGTAATGAACGGCGCCAGACAAGTTGAAGTCACTGTCAATGGGATTGGTGAACGTGCTGGAAATACATCATTAGAAGAAGTAACGATGATTTTGCGCAGCCATAAGGAATTAGATATTGACACGAATATCAATTCTCAAAATATTTATCAAATAAGCAGGCTTGTTTCCAACTTGATGAACATGCCTGTACAGCCCAATAAAGCAATCGTCGGCAGAAATGCTTTTGCACATTCGTCAGGAATTCATCAGGATGGTGTGCTAAAACATCGCGAGAACTATGAAATTATAGACCCTAAAGATGTTGGCATCAACGAATCAAGCATCGTGTTGACAGCAAGAAGCGGGCGCGCTGCCTTAAAACATCGCCTGAGCATCTTGGGCTTTGATCTTGACAAAGAAAAGCTTGATGAGGTCTATGACGAGTTTTTAAAATTAGCTGACAGGAAGAAGGACATCAAAGATGAAGATGTTGCACTTTTAGTTGGTGATGTTAAAAAAGAAGACCGTAAGATCAAACTAGACAACCTACAGGTAGTTACCGGAAAGGGTATAGAATCCATGGCTTTTGTAAGGCTTGTTATCGCCGGCGAACCTTTTGAAGCATCTTCGACAGGCAATGGTCCTGTGGATGCGGCGATAAAGGCTATAAAATCCATAATCAAAAGGACAGTGGTTTTAGAAGAGTTTTTGATCCAAGCTATTACCAGAGGAAGTGATGATGTCGGTAAAGTACACATGCAGGTAGAGCATGAAGGCACTCTTTACTATGGTTTTGGTGCCAATACGGATATAGTTACTGCTTCTGCCGAAGCTTTTATTGATGCCCTCAATAAAATTCCTGCTAAATTAAAATAGTTTTTAAACCGCCTCTAGGCGGTTTTTTTTTGTTATCAAGATTACCCGAAGTCACTAACTCACCATTTGCACGAGCTGCATCCTGCTCCTAATTCCTATTTTGGTATATATCCGATGTGTGTGATCTTTCACCGTCTGCAAGCTGATAAATAAATTATCTGCAATTTGCTGATTGGTTTTACCTCTACAAATCAACAATACTATTTCCTGCTCCCGCTTAGAGATTTGAAACTTATCAAATACCAATTGAATCTTATCTGCATTGGAATATTCTGCTTTTACAAGATCAAACATCAAGTCTACATTTACACGCATATAAATGATAGGGATGATATTGGAAGCAAAAAAGGCCAAAATAACCATGAACAAAAACCATGGGATGACAATTGAAAACAACAAGCACCCCACCCTCAACAAAAAACCTAAAACCATTAGCACGGCAAAAATTTTATACTGCCGCCGCACAGTGATCTTTATTTTTTGACGAAGTATAAAAAAAAGAAATACGAATAGTATAAGATAAATAGCTTCAAAAATCAACAGCAATCCAATCTCCACAAATTTTAACACTTCATTGATAGATTCGATGTTTTGGATAAAGAAAGCATACAAAATCCATGACGCAATAATGGCAAAGACAAACATCATAAAATGGACAGCGTACCAGCGAGGGCTCACCTCGCTGTCTGCCATGGAATAAACCATGTTTATCAGCATAATCCATGAGATAAATAAAAACGGCACACCAATAATTGGGAAGGTGGTTGCCACGGATTCAATGATCTCTGGTTTTATTCCAAGCGATAAAAGAATCGTCCTAGCGATGATTTGACCCCAAATTGTATAGAAGGCAAACGTGTAAAAAGCAATTAGGTAATAAAGATAATTTTTGTGAAATCTGGTATTGAATGTGTTGATCCATTGATGGCACAGCAAGATCCCCGCGATGGCAATGGCCAAACAAAAAATACATATTATAATATAAACAACACTCAGCATGTCTTACTTATTTCATTGCTAAAATAGATAAATGCTTCAACTACCCATCACTACCATAGTAGTGAATTTCAAAACACTACTAAAGTTGGAAGGATGGTCAACCTACCATTGGTACATTTGGTTCGTAATAAAAAAAAACAAATCATGGAAAATTCGACGATTCTAAACGTACCAGATACTACTGTCTCCGCAAGCTATGCCTATGGTTGGCAACAAATGAAAAAATACTTTCTGCCCCTGTTTCTTGTAACGTTAATTGCAGCTATTGCAGACTCATTAATTTCATCGGGCAACAAGGTGGAATTTGACAATTCACCGGAAGCCGTCATCATAAAAATCATAGCTGCAGTTTATTGGTTGCTTTTATTGCCGGTGATCAAGTATGGTGCGGATTTGCTGTTCTTGCGAGGAGCAAGGAATGAAGAAATCGAGATCAAGGTGATGTTTGAAGGCTTCAAAAAAAATTATCTGAATATCGTACTAGCCCATTTGCTCACGGCTGCCCTTATTGGCATAGGTATCATCATGCTCATCATACCCGGCATTATCGTTGCATGCAGGCTGGCCTTTGTTCCCTATTTGGTAATGGATAAAGGCCTTGAACCCATCGCAGCAGTGGAAAAAAGTTGGGCTATGACCAAAGGACATGGTTGGACAATATTCGGCATGGCCCTGTTAGCGATCTTAATCGCAATTGCAGGGCTGATTTGCTTTATTGTGGGAATTTTATTTTCGATACAATGGATTTCAACTGCTTTTGCCTCATTTTATCATGCGGTCGATCTCGAACATGCAACAGGTGATCTTTAATTGTATATTCTGAATCTACGGGAATGCACAGAAAATCAATCTGTGCATTCCTGTAAAACATGCTCTATCTAATTGTGTTCTCAAGCAACACCACTGACGGACCTTCCTTTACCCATTTTTCAAATAAGCCTGTTGTATCTCCTTCGGGCTGAAAACTGACGAATGACCCCAAAGCGATATCATCGTCTCCATCACCATCAAGGTCTTTGGCATCCATCACTATCCACCTACCATCGCTTACTTCGGGAAAAGAAAAGGCCTCAAAATCCATGAATCCACTGTTTTGTAGATAAACAAAGGCTTCTTCTGGATAGCGGGCATAATCAGGAAAGAATGAAATCGCAGCTATATCCAAATCACCATCGAGATCAAAATCCCTTGCCAAAGCCTTATATGCACCATTCATTTGGTAGAAATACATTTTTTCAAATTGAAAATTTCCGTCATTCAAATAAATATAAATCCCATGATAACTTTTGAGTATATGCGTGAGATCGGCATTATCACCACTGGTGTAGATAATATCCAAATGCCCATCATCATTAAAATCAACCAAATCAAAATAAGTCGATCCAGCCAAAGGTGAAAAAGTCAATAACGGCTCTCCCCGAAGAAAGCCAGCAGGGCTGTTCTTATACAAATATATTCCTTCCTTTCCCTGGGCCATCAATGCCACTATATCCAAACTTCCATCACCATCTACATCGACAACCTTGGCTATACTCGCCCCTGGCTCCTTGCTTAGATAATGCATGGTATAATTATTTCTACCCAAATTCTCATACCAGACTAATTTCCCCAAATGATATCCATATTCACAAGCCACGATATCTGTCATTCCATCTTCGTTGAGATCTGCGTAAGTGGTATTAACAGGTCGCTGCAATTTATTCAACAGAACATTTGATCTGTCAGGTGCAGCATCGGGTTTTGTGCTGTACAACTGCTCCACCATCCCCAACGCTTCATCTGATGGAAATACTTTTTTCCCGACAGAAGTCATATAAGCCGTATCGTTGATTATCTGATAATCAATCGGTGTACGATCTACAAATAACTTATGCTTCAATTGCAAATTGGCATCCAGCAACACCAAACTACTCACATCCTTTTTACCATCGGAAAAAGCGATTTCATGGTTCTCAGGAATTATCTTCACCATAATGCACAAAGGCGGTGTAATGGAAAATTGTGATTTTTTATATTTAAAATGCGGTAATTCGAGATTTATCCCCACTTCTCGAATTGGAGGAGAAATAGAATCCGGGGCATTTTCTAAGAAATAGGCAACAATCTTATTCCAGTCATTGGGATGAATAGTTGGCTCCAATGGAAATATATTGGCTTTTTCTACTTCAGCCCTTGATTTAAAATCACTAAACAAACTGTCTGGAGGGCCTGACCCATCGTGAAAGCCAAGCCTCAAGCCCATCGATGGCAAAACAGCATTTTCCCATACAGATTTTGGCAGTAAATTTGGCGTGACCGGTAAATGGCATGAACTGCAATGCTGTACAGCAAGAACGCTTCCGGGTAGCTCACTTTCTGTCAACTCTTGCTTTTTATTCTCCGAACAAGCAGAAAAATATAGCAGAAAAATTAGTCCATAAAAATATCTTGGCATAAGCGGTATTATTCAAATAGCGAAACTATAAAAATAAGCCAAGATACCCATAGGAACCTTTCTTTCTGATAAGGATTACTTTCTCTTTTGTGCAGGCAAAAAAAACAGACCGCTGATTTCATTTTTTTCATTGAATGCCAGACGGAGATCAAGGTCTGCTTTCTCAAAATCCATAAATGTATTTATTACTTTCATGCCTTGAGCTTCAAAAGTTACGGCATCGCCAGATCCAAGATAATTTCCGAATTGGGATGGCAGAGATTTCCATATTTCATTCAATTTGTCAGCGGTAATGCTGGCTCTCATTGTTGAATCAAATAATGCATAAATCTGATTAGTCTCCCCTCCTTCAAAATGCTTAATTACGCCTTGCGCTACTTCCTTTTGCTTGGTAAAATCCTGACCATTTACAGGTATCCATGCTAACGATAGCACTAACAAAACGAAAATGCTTTTCATAAATTGATGGATTTAAGCCCCATTTATATACACAAATTATCTATGCAATTATTCAATCACCCAGGTTTCATTACCCGCAATCAATGCATCCAAATCCCCTTTTCCTTTTTGGCCAATCGCAAAATCAATCTGCTGCTCCAACAACACTTCGTAATTGGATCTTTGCGCAGAAAACAACACACCAAACGGTCTTGGCACATCCTGATCTGTTGTATTGAGCGATTCCATCCTAATGAGGATATTTGATTTGATAGCATCATATTCATCATGAATCCATAGATCGTCCAAAGCATATCCATCGCTTAGTTTCACTACTTCCGGCTTAGTACCATCCAACCGAACCCCCAGTTCATTTTCCATCCCAAAAACCATCGGATTTCCATGCTCTACAAACAAGGCATTGTGCATTTTCCGATCTTTTTCTGAAAAGTCGAAAAACGCACCATCGTTGAAAATGTTACAGTTTTGATAAATCTCCAGAAAGGATGTTCCTTTATGTTCATGCGATCTTTTAAGCATAGCTTGAAGGTGCTTCGGATCTCGATCCATCGACCGGGCAATAAAAGTTCCATCCGCTCCCATAGCAAATGCCGCAGGATTGAACGGGTGATCCAAAGACCCAAGTGGTGTTGATTTGGTTATGGTATCCATCTTGGAAGTTGGAGAATATTGCCCTTTCGTCAAGCCATATATTTCATTATTGAATAACATGATATTTACATCAAAATTCCTCCTGAGTGCATGGGCCATGTGGTTCCCTCCAATAGAAAGCCCATCACCATCACCAGTGACAATCCACACGCTAAGTTCTGGACGAGTCGCCTTCAATCCACTTGCGATTGCAGGAGCACGTCCATGAATGCTGTGCATACCATACGTATCCAAATAATATGGGAACCGTGAGGAACAGCCAATACCTGAAATAAAAACGATGTCTTTTTTATCAACCCCAATTTGCGGAAGTACCGTCTGCATTTGCTTGAGTATGGAATAATCCCCGCAGCCAGGGCACCACCTTACCTCCTGACCCGAAACAAAATTCTTGGATGTCAATCCGCCGTTTTCCTGACCTTGCCCACTTGAAGGTTTTGCTGGTCTTTTTACCGGAGCTTTAATTTTCATATCTATATTTTTACGGATTCGGAAGGCATAATGTGCGACCACTACTCTTTCCTATCACTAATTTTAAATTGATTTCCTTATTCTATTATCCAATTTCAGAGTATACTTCCAATATTTTCTCCTTGAGTTCAAGCTTGGTTATCGGAGTTCCTTTTATCTTATTATATGGAACTGCGTCGATTAGGTATCTATCCCTAATAAGTCTTACCAATTGACCATTATTTATTTCAGGAATCAAAACCTTATCAAATTGGCTCATGAGTTTACCAAGGTTTTTTGGAAATGGTTTTATATAGGTAACGTGTGCATGTGCCACTTCATATCCTTCTGAAAGTAAATCTACCACGGCACTCTTTATCGCACCAAAAGTTGACCCCCACCCCAATACAAGGACTTTTCCCTTTTCCTTACCCGAATCCACATTTTGCTCAGGAATGAAATCGGCGATTTTTTCAATTTTTGCTTCTCGAATTTTCACCATCTTTTGGTGGTTGTCTGGATCGTATGATACGTTGCCTGTAATATCATCTTTTTCCAATCCGCCTATTCGATGTTCAAATCCTTCTGTACCCGGCACCGCCCATTGGCGAACGAGATTTTCATCCCGGAGATATGGCATAAATTTTTCTTCGTTTTCCTTGCTGGTCACTTTTTTGGTATTGATTTCACCCAAATCAGCAGATTTAGGGAACTTCCATGGTTCTGCGCCATTGGCAATATAGCCATCACTCAGTACAATCACCGGAGTCATATGTTCTATAGCAATCTTCACAGCCTGAAAGGCAGCGTCAAAGCAAGAAGAAGGTGTACTTGAGGCAATGATCGGCATAGGACATTCGCCATTTCTACCATAGTATGCTTGCAATAAATCTGATTGTTCCGTCTTCGTAGGCAATCCTGTGCTAGGGCCAGCACGCTGAACGTTCAAAATCACCAGTGGAAGCTCCAACATCACGGCTAATCCCATGGCTTCGGCCTTTAAGGCTAAACCAGGACCACTTGTTCCTGTCACACCTAAATTCCCACCAAAAGCAGCACCAACTGCTGAACAGACAGCAGCGATTTCATCTTCTGCCTGAAATGTTTTTATACCAAAATTTTTATGCCTTGCCAATTCATGCAATACATCACTTGCAGGTGTAATTGGGTATGTTCCATAAAATAGTTGAAGACCTGACTTTTGGGCCGCAGCGATGAGGCCAAGAGCCAATGCTGGGTTCCCAGTTATCCCCCTATATGTTCCTGGGGCCATTTTTGCTGGCTTGACCTTAAACCTGCTAGAAAAAGCCTCAGTGATATCACCATAATTGTACCCAGCTTTTAGAGCCTTTATATTTGCCTCTTTTACTTCAGGCTTTGATTTGAATTTTTGTTCAATGAATTGTATGGTATTTTCAGGCTTTCTATTGTAAAGCCAGTAGATAAACCCAAGCACAAACATATTCTTTGACCTATCTTTATCCCTCACACCCATTTCCACATCGAGCAAAGCTTCACGTGTCAGTTTTGTAATGTCGATTTTATACACCAAATACCCGGTAAGTTCTCCTTCATTCAGTGGGTTAGTTTCATAACCGGATAATTTTAAATTCCGTGTATCAAATCCAGAAGTATTGAGAATAAGAATTCCACCTTTTTGCACATTCTGTAGGTTGCTTTTAAGTGCCGCAGCATTCATCGCTACCAACACATCACAGCTATCTCCTGGAGTGTAAACTGATGTACTACCAAAATGTATTTGAAAACCTGATACGCCGGGTAGGGTGCCTTGAGGAGCCCTGATCTCGGCAGGAAAATCTGGGAACGTACCCAAATCATGGCCTACCGCAGCAGTATTGTTTGTAAATTGCGTGCCGACAAGCTGCATCCCGTCACCAGAGTCTCCGGCAAACTTGACGACCACATTTTGCTTTTCTTCTATTACGTTGTTCATTCGATTAGTTTAATAATTGTGCACTCCTGCAGCTAACCGAACATCCACACAATGTTGTAAATACTGTGTTTCATAGGACAAAGCTAAGAAGTTTTTCAGAATGATTCTATATAATTGTATCTTTTAAATACTTATCGCTTTTGTCGGGAAAGTCAGTCATATGGTGCAGTCCTCGGCTTTCATTTCTCCGCAAAGCAGAAGTGATGATTAGAAAGGCAATTGCCGCTAGATTTCTCAATTCTACAAGTTCACCAGTAATCTTTGATTTTTTATAATAATCTTCAATTTCTTGGTAAATGACATGCACACGCCTTCTGGCTCTATTTAACTGCTTTTTTGATCTAACTATGCCTACGTAGTACCACATGACACTTTGGATTTCCTTTAGATTGTGTCTTATCAAAATCCATTCTTTTTCATCCACAATTCCTGTCTCATCCCATTCTGGAATTATGACAGACCCAAAATTTCGAGGGCGCTTGTGAAGTAGTTTCTGTGCAGCATTATGGCTAAACGCCAATCCTTCCAACAAACTATTACTGGCCAAGCGGTTTGCTCCATGCAAGCCGGTATGCGCTGCTTCTCCAATGGCAAATAAATTCTGCATTGACGTCTGACCAGTTAGGCTGGTCATAATACCTCCACAAAAATAATGTGCCGCTGGAACTACGGGAATCAGGTCTTTGGATATGTCAATATTAGCCTCTTTCTTACAGTAATTATATATATTGGGAAATCTGGATTTCACTTCATCAGCATCTAGATGCCGCATATCCAAATACACGCAATCCTCCCTCCTTTTTTTCAATTCAGCATCTATTCCTCTAGCTACAATATCCCTCGGCGCAAGTTCGGCACGCTCGTCATACGCAGGCATGAATCGTTCATTAGCTGAGTTAACCAAGATGCCACCAAACCCCCTGAGTGCTTCCGAAATAAGAAAAGCCCTCTTCCCGGGATTGTACAAAGATGTAGGGTGAAACTGTACAAATTCCATGTTGGCAATACGCACACCAGCACGATAGGCCATAGCAACACCATCCCCTGTGGCAATGTCGGGATTGGTAGAATGCAAGAAAACATGAGAAGCCCCTCCAGTGGCAATAACGGTATAATTGGACTGAAACCGGATAACGTGATTATTCTCTTCACAAAGCACATAAGCTCCAAAACATATATTAAATGCTGATTGAAGATTACCAAGTACATGATGTTCAGTGATCAAATCCACCGCTAGATGATCTTCAAATAATTCAATATTTGGGTTTTCCTTCACCTTGTCCAACAGAGC
>JAUHYU010000049.1 GCA_030426345.1 Bacteroidia bacterium | reverse complement strand
TTTCAGGTTCGCCTCAAAATCGAGATCACTCCATCGGTAACTTTGGCGTCCCCACATGAGCGACTTTCCACCAACGTGAAATCCCCTGTACCAGTCAAACCGCTTTTTTTCTGTATAGGGACAATCCAGGTCATTGACCCAAAAAGATGGGTTGTGTTCACTGTATGGATAATCGCGGCTTTGTACCGGATGGGTACGCTTCATTTCCATAGTTTTCCTGCCACGGTGCTTAAAGCCCCAAGGAGGAGTCATGGCAGTGTCATAATCTTTAACATGCTCAATATTTCTTCCCCTTTCCAGCACGAGGGTTTTCAAACCTTTCTCTGTCAGTTCCTTGGCGGCCCATCCACCACTGATCCCAGAACCGATCACGATGGCGTCGTAGGTATTGTCTTTTGCTCCTTTATTATATAAATACATAATTTTGAAATCTAGTTTTTCATGGAATTTGATATGATTTTGAAGTTAGTAAAAACTCTAGGTCGCCCAAGTCTTTTGATTTGGATCCATATCTACACAACCATCATAGCGACCGGGAATGGCCAAATATTCTAAGGAATCAGACGCGCCGGTCTCAGAAGTGAAAAAACCAAGCATAGCCAATTCCTTATAAGTCCGGTAATAGTGTGGTATTCCATCTGCCGACTTACCATCGGGATCGAAAGCGTCAGCTTCAACAGCAGTAAGAATTTCGCTTCTCTGATCTTCGTTCAATTGTGCAAATGGTTTTTTAAATTGCTCTTGACACTGTTTATTCAGGCCGATGAGACCATTTTTGAAATCCTGTTGAAAATCTTCCGGATAACACTCCTCAATCATCATCGAAATAAACTCTGGAACCTGCGCCTCCTTTGCTCCCGGAGTGTCGGTTTTGGGAATAATGGTTTCTGCCAACTCACTGATCAGAGATTGCTCATCTGACGAAAACAGGCCCTCAACCGTTTCTTTTGGCGGGGTGTTGCAGCTGTTCATGACGAAAGTCAAAGTCGTGGCAGAAATAGTCCCTCCCATCAAAAGTGCAACCCTCTTCATTGATTCTCTCCTATCCATAACTAAAGGTTTTATAATAAAGAGATATGTAATTGATTAAACGAAATCGTAAATTATGTTATTTGGGATAGTTATCATAATGTTTCATTGGTCAATACATGCTCAAGGGCCAAATGCATTTTCAAGCCACAAAAAAAGCCCTTAAAATCCATGAATTACTATGCGAGAATATCTTTAACGACATGGCCATGCACATCAGTCAGTCTGAATCTCCTACCCTGGTATTTATAAATCAATTTTTCATGATCTACCCCCATCAGGTGCAAAATCGTGGCCTGAAAGTCATGGACATGGACCCCATTTTCTATGATGTTGTAACCGAATTCATCAGTAGCCCCAAAGGTCATTCCCTTTTTTACTCCTGCCCCAGCCATAAACACCGTAAAGCACTTTGGGTGATGGTCGCGACCATAATTGGTTTCAGATAACGTGCCCTGCGAATAATTGGTTCTGCCAAATTCACCTCCCCAAATCACAAGTGTATCTTCCAGCAAGCCTCTTTGCTTCAAGTCCATGATGAGCGCAGTGGTGGGCTGATCAGTTTCTTTGCATTGTCTGCGAATGCTACTTGGCAAGCTGCCATGGTGATCCCAGCCTTGGTGGTAGAGTTGCACGAATTTCACATCTTTTTCTATGAGCCTCCTTGCTAGCAGACAATTCGCAGAGTATGTACCGGGCTTTTTACTGTCTTCGCCATACATTTCATAAATGTGTTCTGGTTCGCCCTCGGTGTCCATTATTTCGGGCACGGAAGTTTGCATCCGAAATGCCATCTCGTATTGCGACATGCGCGCCAGAATCTCCGGATCGCCAAATTCTCCGTGTTTTAATTCCTGCAAACTGTTTAAATGATCCAGTTGATTTCTTCGGCTATCTGAGCTGACTCCCGGAGGATTGGAAAGATAGAGTACAGGGTTGGCCCCCGCGCGAAATTGCACCCCTTGATGCTCTGAAGGTAGAAAACCATTTCCCCACAATCTACTGTACAATGGCTGCCCCCGTTTATCTTTAGTCACCAACACTACAAAGTTAGGCAAGTTTTCATTGTCACTTCCTAAGCCGTAACTCACCCATGAACCGATGGAAGGTCTGCCGGGAAATTGGCTTCCTGTTTGTATGAATGTGACTGCAGGATCATGGTTGATAGCATCTGTGTACATGGATCGTACAAAACAAAGATCGTCCACAATCTTGGAAGTATGCGGCATTAAATCGCTGACCCAAGCCCCGGAATTTCCATGCTGTTTAAAATCAAAGATAGACCCTGCCAATGGAAATGAAGTTTGTCCGGCTGTCATTCCGGTAAGTCGCTGCCCTTGACGTACACTCGCTGGTAGCTCCTCCCCATTCATTTTATTCAATAGCGGTTTGTAATCAAACAAATCCATTTGAGAAGGCCCGCCACTTTGAAATAGATAAATGACACGTTTCGCCTTGGGCGCAAAGTGCGGTTTTCCTAAGATGTGGCCTTGATCCATGGCAGCGGCCTGAAGTCCAGCTGGATCTATTAAAGAACCTAGAGCCAAGGCTCCAAGCCCCAAAGATGTCCGTTGGAGGAAATCCCGTCTGCTATAATTTTTGTTATAATGATCACACATATCATTAGTGTTTATCTTTTCATATAAGCTTCATCCATATTGAATAAAGTATTGGAAACTACTGTCAAAGCAGCGAGTTCCGGCAATGCATAATTTTCCTTAATGGTAAAATCTCCTACCTCAAGAAATTCCCCAGCGGATGATATAACAGATTTAAAGGCCGCAAGTTCTGAATCATATAGATCTTCCATGATATCCAATTCCTCATTGGAAGGATCACGTGTCAAAACAAGCTGAAACCCAAGCTGGATTTGATCTTGTAATTTTTCTCCGGCCTCCTTTTTCAACCTCCAAGCCAGTGCTCTAGATGCTTCCACAAATTGTGGGTCGTTAAGTAATACCAAAGCCTGAAGTGGTGTATTTGTACTCTCTCGCTTGACAGTACAAACCTCGCGGTTTGGAGCATCAAAGATTGTCATGTATGGCGGTGGCGACGTCCGCCTGATAAAGGTATACATACTTCGACGATATTGCCTCCAATCCTCATCCCGTTCGTAATGCAGCAAAAAGTGAGAAAAATTTCCCAGCTCAATCCAAAGTCCATCAGGCTGGTAGGGTTTTGAACTTTCTCCACCGATGGATTTGTTGAGCAAATCACTCGCTGCCAAAGCATTGTCGCGGATGAATTCCGCCTGCCAGCGATAGCTCGGCCCACGTGCTAGCCATTTGTTTTCAGGATCCTTTTTAAGATTTTCCTCGTTTGGTATTGAAGACTGCTTGTATGTATTGCTTGTAACCATCAGACGCATCAATGCCTTCACATTCCATCCGGAATCCATGAAATTTTTCGCCAGCCAATCCAATAGTTCTGGGTGGGAAGGAAGTGCTCCCTGATTTCCAAAATCATTTACCGTGCTAACGAGCCCCCTTCCAAAAATCATGTACCAATATCTGTTGACTGCTACCCTTGCAGTGAGTGGGTTGCGCTCATCAAAAAGCCATTGGCTCAGACCATACCTATTAGGAGCCAAATTGCCTGAAAAATCCATGACTTTTTCCGGTGTTCCAACTTCAACTTGTTCCAATGGTTGATCATACACTCCTCGATTCAAAATAAATGCAGGTTTTGGTTCGGCCAATTCTTCCATTACCATCAACTCCCGAATGGTATCTACCATGTTGAGGCGTTCTTTTCTAAGTGCTGCTAGTGCTGTAAAAGTGCTTTTCTGTTTTACATTTTCTATGTCATAAACAATAGGTTTCTTGCCCTGCGAAGATTGGGAATAAACAGATTGGATTTGATTCTCAGGAATGGAAATATCATAGACAGCCAATTCATCCATTACACCTTTAAATATCCCATTATCTCCTGTAAACGCGCGATAACTCTTGCCCATCCTCAACCCTCTGTTTTCTAAGGTTCGTGCCATATTTACGGGCATTATTGACTTATACAACCGATCGTATACTACTTGTTCCTCGCATGGTTTTCCATTCATATAAAACTGGATACCTTTGGCCTTGGCTGAACCGTCATAGGTCAAGATCAGGTGCGTCCATTCTCCCACAGGAATTTTCTCCTCTGTTCTCACATGGATATAATTATTTGGTAAAGCACTGATCAACCTTGCCGCAATGTGACCGACCGAGTCGATATAGAAATCCCAGCCCCGAAACATGGTGTTTTTCTGGTGTGCATTGCCAATGAAGATGCTGGTTTTGTCTGATAGAGATTCGGGGTTGGCCCAAAGTGAAATGGAAAACTGATCTGTACTTTCAAATTTTCCAAAATCATTGATTTGAATTGCATCATCTTGATGGTCAAATTTTGGAGCTAATCCAGAAATGCCTTCCACAAAATTCACTTCACCCGAAAGGGTTGTTTTTCTACGACCATCCACATATTCCGAATCTTTGTCCTTCGCGGTTTTGTCAAAAGGATGATAGAGAATTGGTGTCATGGGTTTTGCTCCCTTTTTATGAATAAAATCAGTGATTTGATTGATAGAGGCTACATCAAGTTCACGAGACTTTTCCAATACATTTATTTGCTCATCCAAAGCCTTAATTTTTTCATCCGTCGCCGAATCGCTTAAAAGCACCAAAGGTCCATAGTCTCCGTCGTCACCTGTCATTCCCAGTTCCTTTATGTTGTTGAAAAAAGAAGTGAGCGAGTAGTATTCCTTTTGGGAAATTGGGTCAAACTTATGGTCATGGCACCTGGCACATTCTATGGTAAGCCCTAAAAAAGCCGTACCAAAGGTATTGGTGCGATCAAAAACATACTCGGCCTGAAACTCCTCTTCTATCGCCCCGCCTTCGGCAGTCATCGGATGGTTTCTGTTAAATGCAGTGGCAACAATTTTATCTTTGGAAGCATTTGGCATAAGATCCCCCGCCAACTGCTCAGACACGAATTCGTCGTAAGGCATATTATTGTCAAACGCATTGATCACCCAATCGCGCCAAGGCCACATTTCCCGCAGGCCGTCTGAATGAAACCCATGGGAATCGGCATATCTGGCAAGGTCGAGCCATTCAAGGGTCATGCGCTCGGCATAGCTTTTCGAACTGAGCAATCTGTCTACTACCTTTTCATAAGCTTCTGGAGAATTGTCATTTATATATGCATTTAACTCCTCCAGAGTCGGTGGTAAGCCTGTTAAATCCATAGTTACCCTGCGCAATAGCAATTTTTTCTCAGCCTGTACAGAAGGTGAAAGACCGACTTGCTGTAGCTTTTTATAAATAAAAGGGTCTATTTCATTACCTTTGGCCCAATCGGTATCTACTTCCGGAATTTCTGTTTCTGCCAATGGCACAAATGACCAGTGTTTGTTCCATTTGGCACCTTGCTCTACCCACTTGACCAAAGCCGCCTTTTCTGTATTGCTAAGTTCCCTGTTGGATTTAGGAGGTGGCATCATATATTCGGGATCATCGCTGAGTATGCGATTGATGGCTTCACTTTTGTTTAAGTTTTTTGGGACAAAGGGAAAATTACCATTGGCGGATTTGGAGTACAACCCGTCCTTTTCATCCAATCGTAATTCTGCTCCTCTGGTATTTACATCAGGTCCATGGCAGTGGTAGCATTTATCAGAAATGATTGGCTTCACATCCATATTAAAACTAACCTCATCGGGTAAGTCCTGATATGCATCTGAGACATCTTGCGGAAGTTCGATGCTACATCCCGCAATTATCATCGTAAATGCCGGCAACCATATCTTCTTAAACATCCGTAAAACCATGTCTTCTATTTTTGGGGATTAACAAATTTATACATTTTTCTGTTTTACCAATTTACTTTTTAGAGTTTAGTCTCATGGTTGCAATAGATATATTTGGCAAAGACATGTTTTATCCATACCAACATTCCTCGAAAATGTGATTCATTCATTTAGTATTAGATAACTATTGGTTTTTTATGGTATTTTTATTTTTGGTTTGAATACATTTTTTGCATGAATTTATCAAATAGCCCAACTTCATCTATTGCCCAAAAAGTAGAGGGTATCCTAAGCAAAGCGTATCTGATTAGAACAAATGATCTCTCCCAAAGTATTGAATTGGCCGATGAAGCAATTTCCCTCGCCAAAAATGAAGATGAAAATCTGTATGCCAAGGCAATAAACGCGCAGGCTTTTTTTTATATGATCCGATGTAGGTATGAGGAATCCATAAAACTATCGAATGAAGCGTTGGTTTATTTTGAAAAACATCAGGACCAACTTGGCATTGCTAATGCCAAGTTCAACATCGCTTCTATCTATTATAAATCGAACAGGTTTCATGAGGGCCTTCTTCTTTTACTTGACTGCAAAATGATCTATCGTCAACATGAAGATTATACTAAAGAAGCCCGTGTACTTAAATCTATTGGAACTATTTACGAATTTTTGAGTGATGCGGATAGTGCTATACATGCGTATGAGGAATGTATAAAAATCGCTATTAGCATTGGAAAAGTGGACTTAGAATCGAATGCTTATAATCCTCTTTCTGGGATATACATCAATCAGGGCAAGGTCAAAGAAGCCATGGCCATGATAGAAAAAAGCATTCGACTTAAAAGATTGACCGATGATGTGCGAGGGTTGGGCTTTGCGCTCTACGGAAGAGGGAAAGTATATGCCAAAACTGGTGAATATGAAAAAGCAGAGATGGATTACCTCAAATCAAAGGAAATACATGAGGAAATGGGCGATAAAGTTGGGCTCTGCATGACATACAATAAATTGGGGGTGCTTTACTTTCTAATGAATGACTTAGAAAATGCGCGATCAGCTCTTATTATGGCTCTGGACATCGCCACGGAAATTAATATCATTGCCGTCCAATACAAAGTGTACTACAACCTATATCAAATAGCCAAGAAAAAGGGAATGATGGAGGATGCGCTTAAGTATCTGGAAAAGCATATTCAAACAAAAGAATCCATAATTTATACCCATACCATAAATGTAATCAAGAGCTATGAGGCCATTTCCCGGGTAGATGCCCTAGAACAGGAAGCGAAGTCTCAGAGGGAAAAAACAGAGATTATTGAGCAAAAAAATATTGAGTTGGATTCGTTTTTCTATCGTGTATCCCATGATCTGAAAGGCCCCATAAATTCATTGGAAGGGCTGAACAACCTGATAGCCGTTGATATCAAAGATGAAGTTTCGCTGAATTATTTCAGCATGTACAAAAAGCAAATTGATCGCATCAGCAAAATAGTGATGGAGCTTATCAACCTTACTAGGATGAACCACCAAAAGATTGAAAGGCAAATCATTAATTTTAATCTGATTGTGGACGATTGCATTGGGTCTTACAGCCACTTTGAAAATTTTGATAAAATCTCCTTCATTAAAAATATTGACCCAAACATTAAATTCCATTCTGAATGGCCTGTCATAAATACCATTTTGCAAAATTTAATTGAAAACAGTATTAAGTACTGGAGAGAAGAGGCCGAAAACCCATACGTGAAAATTTGCATTAGCGAAGAAGAAGGAATTGTTGTTATAAATACATCAGACAACGGCATGGGAATTGAACCTAAATATCAGACAAAAATATTCGATATGTTTTATCGGGCAAGTGATAGTATTGCCGGCACCGGCTTGGGACTCTATATCTTAAAACGTGCTGTGGAACGATTGAATGGGAAAATCGCACTTCACAGTGAATTGGGTACCGGTTCTAAATTCGAGGTGAGACTTCCTAAGCAAACGGGATAAAACTCATCAAAAACCTTCTAATTTCCATGAGCTTTCTTTCGAAATATCCCATAGACAGTTTTGAAAAAAGCTTTGTTCTTCATGAGAACACTTATGCCAGTCACCCTAAGCTATCGGCAACAAGATGGTGAATGTTGTGCCTTTGTCTACTTGGCTTCTTACAGCTATCTCGCCGTCATGTAGTTGCACTATATGCTTTACGATCCACATACCCAAACCTGTGGATTTTTCCCCTTCTATCCCCATCCTTCCGGCTTTGGAAAATTTATCAAAAATAATCGGTAGCAATTTTTGTGATATTCCGATTCCTGTGTCGGACACTTCTATAGATACTTTATCGTCTGATACGATTTTCGTCTTAACTTCAATTTCACCACCGGCAGGTGTAAATTTAATAGCATTACTTATTAGGTTGTAAACAACATGGTCAAATTCCTTTTCATGGATTTTGATAGGTTTTAGGTTGTTTTCCCAAGTCTTGGTTAGCGAGATATTCTTTTTGTCAGCAATCTCCTTGAATTGGCTCAGTGATTTTTCCAAAAAAGCATTCAAGTCTGAAGGGGCCTTCTGAAGAATAAAACCTTCATCTTCAAACCTTCCAATTTCCAGCAATTCTTCAATCAAATTGGTAGCGTGTTCACAATCCCTAGTCATCAAACGAAAAACTTCTTCTTCATCCTTATCACTTAATGCCCCTGATTTTAGCATACCGAGCAGAGATTTGAAATTCAGCAACGGGTTTTTCAAATCATGAGCTACAGCATACAAAATCCTGTCCTTCTCAAAATTCAATTTTTCAAGCCGTTCCTCATCGTCTTTCAATCTGGAAATATCAAACATGATAGAGAGAAAACCCTTTTGCTTTTTTTCGGAATCTTTGATTGGGGAAATCGCAACTTGCATCCAAAAAAATTCATTGTTTTTTTTCTTGATCTTCAATTCACCCCTCCAAACCTCTCCAGTATCCAAGACCTCTTCTATGGAATTTGAGATGTTTTCATCGTTGTATTCAGCACTCAATTTCAGTAAGTTAATTCCTTTCAATTCTTCAATCGTAAAACCCGATACAGAAAGAAAACTATCGTTGACAGAAATAATATCTCGATGGTCATCCATTATCAGCAGTGATGCAGAATTATTCGTTGCATTCCTATGTGCTTCTAATTCAGAATTTACCGTCTCCAGATAGCTGCTAGTTTTAATTAGCGATCTATTAATCATTTCATTAAGCAATTGTTGATTGTCATTGAGCCTAACAGAATAATAAATAATGGAAGTCAGGAAAAAAAACACGATAATTCTTACCATGCTATAAATAAGAGGAGTAGTATTTAATTTATCAAACACGGGAATAAATGCCTCTTCGGATCCATACAACAAGAGTTTATCATGAAAAATAATATATATTAAGAAAGAAAGGAAAGCAATCAATAACCAAACTCTTTCCTTTTGTACATCCAAAATCAAAAAAGGGATAATGGACATACCCAAGACCATAATTGGCTGCCACAAAAAGTGCTCTCCTATTACATATCCGGTAAGCGAATAAACAGAGATAAACAAAAGCGGGGTAAATATAACAATAAGCTTTGCAGGAAGGTATTTACCTTTTTTGGTCAGGTAAAAGGAAAGCAGGCTAAGCAACCAAAATATAAGAACCGGAAATTTTTCAAACGTAAACGCTTGATATTTCAAAACGGCTAACACAATATCATATATGAAAAATACAAGTAGGGCTATAACCAAGAAATGGTTAATGATTTCCAACCTTTGAACCCGCTTTTGCTCGTTACTATATTTTGGTAGTATATCTTGGTTAAAAAAATATAACTTCTTAAATATGGACATAGGACGCAACAGTCAACTTATTTATAGCCAAATAAAAGGACGAATAGTTAATGAAATAATAACCGTCTCAGAAATTTAGAATGTGCAAGATCGGTTTTTACAGACCTCTTATCTACAAATGACTAGCTTTAAAATCATCTATGTAATAAATCGCTTCTTTTGATGGCTCATCTGCACCGGGAAGTGGTGGATGTATTGCTTCATTATTTGATTTACGATTGGGAAGATCTCTATATGCTCCTGTTCGGAAAGAAATTCGCTCAACCGATTTCACAGCTTCTGCCAATTGAAAATCAGAAGCTAACTTTTCGTCATTTACCCAAAGTGAGTATTTCCCATAAGGTGTTGCATCGATTTGGATTTTAAAATCAATCCATTCATTCTCTTTGGCTGAAGCCAAAACCTTTGCCTCACTCCCATCAAAAGCCATGATTTTTCCATGAGCATCAATACTTATTCGAACAGGGCGATTCCCATATCTATCCACAACATCTACGTCAAAAGGCTCTTCCGATAATTGTTGAACATTAATTTTAAATTCTAATTCAACCTGAGTACCCTCCTCAAAGACTCGAATCGCCCGGGCATAATCATACGGATCTTTGTCTTTTAGCTGAACACAAATATTATTGTTTTCCTCAATAATATCCACTGGTGCCCATTTTGGGCTATAGGTGTTCCAATCGACAATCCCCTCTCCCACTTTCATGTTTTCAAAGTCATCCTCTACATCATCATTTACCGCATAGCGGATTGGAGTTGGTACTCGACTCACCCAAATATCTTCTTTGTTCATACTATATGAAAGCCACATGTCATCACCAGGAGCATCACCATTTCCCTCTACAATGCCACGCACATAACACGGGCCATAATCTTTCCACCTCCCAAAAAATCTTCTTGGAGGCACTTCGCCCTGCACTAGAAGCATATCATCGAATATAATACCATCGTCACTTGAGATCACCGTAAGCGGATATCGATGTTCGTCCATTTCTATAGGATTGTACACCATGGCATATCGACCATCTTCAGTTTTTTGACCCCAATTTTTACCGCCTGCCATAATTAAAGTTGGTGATTTTACCGGTTCAGAAAATGTCACACCTCCATCTTCTGAAAGCGCAGTTGCCGACCGCTTCCAAAGCGCTATAACATTGCCATCATTACGATGATAATAGGAAATGGCCTCTCTCGCATCTTTAATAGAATAAAACCCATCTAGCCCACGATCCTCATCCCACCACTGGAGTGTAATAAGTTTATTGTTTAAAAGCTCATTGCATATTTTTACAAATCCTTCATCTTTTGATTCGGTATAAAATGGAAAACTGGTATTGTTAGCATTCCAATCGGCATGGCTGGTGTACCGAATGAAATATATAGGCCCCATACTGCCATCCTTATAAATCTCCCTAACCACACGACCAATTCCCCCAGCCATGAAAGGATCTTCAGAATGTCCGTAAAAGGCTACCGTGAGTAGTCGATTATCAGAAGAAACATAAAACCCCATTCGTTGGTGCATCATATACCCAGTTGACCCTTCGGGAATTTTCACTCCTTTGGGAGGAATATAGTGTGGAAAAATAACCATGGGTTTTTCCCACTTTCGACCATCTTTGGATGTCGTAAGGAGTGTATGTCCCGGTGGAATATGTTCATCTACAGGATTGCTGAGATATTGCTGATAAAATTCCCCATTCCAATAAGCTAAGTTAGAAGCATGATTGTAAGTCCATCCATAGCCTTCTGCCAACTCAGGATGAGTCCGGTTTACCCGAATTGTCTGTCTGCTTTCTGTTCCAATCGCATATCGCAAACGGCCCTCATGCACATTTGGATCAATAGTGACTCCGCCTATATAACGCACCGGTTCGTTGACAGATCCTGTCTGCGCAAACAAGTCAAAACTCACAAACGCATACACAAAAACAAACACATGGAAGATTTTCATAAGTCACCTACTCTTTTATAATCCAAATTTCAGAAACCTGAGCACCTCTTTCAGCCTCGCCACAAGTCCATGTAAAAGTCACACTGCCATCTTTGGAAATCTCTTGCGGAATTGAAAATTCATAAATTGGCTGGACTCCTGTTTTAATGAAATCATGGATTTGAGCACCATCTGCCATCATTTTCATCCTCGAACGGAATCGACCCGTATAAGCCACTTTGATTTTGTATTTTTCATCTGGATTGAGGTTATCATACTTTATGCTCAAAGGCTGATCGTAAAAGGCGGTCACTTGATTCATCCAAGATACCGGAGCTGCTTCTCCTTCGAACCCCTTAGCAGTGATTTCATGTACCCATTCCTTGTCTTTCAAACCTACACCAAAACTCACTCGTGGCGTTCTCAAATTGCCTGGGTCTTTGTCCAAATCATAGTTAAACTGTACTTTACTCCAACTTGCAGGATTACCAAAGTTATCGTAAAATCCTCCAGGGCCGGGATTGTTCCTCTGTAAGACTTCTTCAATAAGAGTAACTTTTACCTTTTCCGTAGCTGCTTTCTCTGCTTTTGCTAAAGTGGAATAAATCCATGCTACATCATTGAGTGGGTTGTCGATATTATCAATAAAATTACCCCTACCTCCCATGGCACCATGTTTTTCGATGGTCAATTGCGCACCAATACTGGCGAAGAGATCATCGGCCAATTCATCACATCGAACTTTATATTGCTGATCAATACGCTCTTCCCAGGCTTTTGCCAATGTTTTTTTACAAGCGGCAATTGATGCATCTACACTGGTTTTCTTATAATTTCCCAATTGCTCTTTTGCCTGTTGTTCCAGCAGAGTTTCATAAACCAATCGCTTTTGTACGTATGCATCAAAATAGGCACGTATTAAACCCATCTGAAATCTGAAATTATTTTTCATTTCCGGAGTTGCCCTCTGCTCTATCTGCCGCCATTGCAGGAGGTTTTCCTGAACATGCTCGTTTATCAACAAAGGTCCCTGCACATTCCTTTCCTCAGCCATAAATCCCTGAGCCAAATCTTCCTCAAAATCCGGACTTATGAAAAAACGTGCATATTCACGCAACGTTTCTATAACTTCGATTTCTGGATTCCAATCCTGATCGCTCCATACGAATTTATTCAAGTCATCATTAGTTCCTTCGGAGTAACTAAGGCTTCCATCGGCATATTGATCTAATGTATTGTGAATCATTTTTTCATCGGTTGGTCTTGGGTTGATACATTCCCTACCAAGTGTAATCGCCTGTGCTAAATCCCATCGAGGAATCGCATATTGAGAGCTCAAACTATGTGTTATATCGGGATACCTGCGGATAGGAATATCGCTATCCACAATCTTGCGCATCTCGTCTAAAGGGGTTTTTATCCATGGCCCAAAAACCACGCCTCCTAGCCATTCAGGCTTTTCATTGATGTGATTATAGAATTTATCCAACCACTCTTTAGTAGGGCGAAATACCTGAGGAGAAATCCAAATCTTAGCATCAGGATGGTATTTATTTAGCAAAACGGCTACTTTATCCATCCAGGTAAATAGCACATCAGGCTCCACATCACCTGGATCCCCGCCAGGCACGAACAAATGGTCCAACCTTTGAACTGTTGAGAAAACCAGTTCTCGATCTGCCAATTCCTTTTTTGCAAATTCTGGATCTGTGTAATCCTCGCCAAGGTTTGGGTACCACATCCATACGTCCAAATCATAGTCATCACAAATTCGCGACTGCTCCTTGATCATGTCGATTGCAGGAAGTTTCATATGTATGCTAGTCTCATCATCGTCAGTATCAGGCGGCATAATCTCAATACTGTTTGCTCCGAATATTGCCAGTTCACGGATGTACAGGTCATATTGAGCCACTGTCCAAGCATCGTAAGAATTGGTTTTTGGGCGGTAGCCCAATTGATGGCCACGGATAGAATATTCTGGCGAACTAGCTAATTTCATATCCTTAGGGACAGATATTTCACCTTTCCTAATTTCCATTTTCCTGAGCAATTTCCCAACCCCAAAAAGCGCGCCTCTTCTTCCGACAGAATATACGATTATTTTTTTTTCATTAGGAATTACTGACAATTGATATCCTTCAGTTTCGATATTGTCCAGTTGGTCCAATTCCTTTTGCAAGTTATCAGGTAAATATTTTTCTAGGACAATGACGACTTGCCACTTATCACCCTTATCAAGTTTTTTGCTCGTATCCCACAAAATCCCACTGCGTTTTTGCACTTCTTCCTGAAGTACTTGTACTACTTTTACAAGATCTTTTCTGTGCTCTTTATCTACATAAATGGTCGCATCAGATATTTGAAGCATTTCATTTTCCATGGGAGCTCCATGGATTTTGAATGCATTAATCAATAGAAATAAAATAAAAATTAGGCTTGGCTTCATCATGTAATTGGATTCTATAATTATGGATGTAGAATAAATATTTGCTTTGATTGATTTCCTGCATCATCTGCCACTGGTCTGTTGTAGGCGATCGTTTTGCCATCATGCGACCAAACAGGATCCGAAGGTGAGTCGTCAGTTCGCGAAGTTAATCTGACTGGTTCTGTGCCATTCAGATCAACAGTCATAAGGCTATTATCCCAAACATAGCACAACTTCGTGCCATCTGGACGCCAGCGCGCGCTACTTTTCATATCCGTAGGATGTGAGGTGATCTGAGTCGTCGCCCCACCGTTAGGAGAAATGGTAAAAAGCTGTAAAATTCCATGAATGTCCTTTGCGGAAAAAACCAAAAGACTTCCATCTGAACTGCTCCGAACAATCCCTACACATCCGGGGTTTTCTGTATCAGCAGTAAATGTAAGTCGCCTCTGGCTCGCACCTTTCGGCCTAAAAGGCATGGCAGTTTTTGTTCCCTCTAGAGGGCCTTCCTCACCGGGAATCGTGATATCTTCAGGAATGTCTACGATAAACACCTCATCTACATCTTCTCCTTTTTTATTTTTTACCGTTCCTATAAACCCACGCGCACGCTGCATGGATCCATCAGGCTTTTTATACCCAGACGTACCGACCCAGCTATCACCAGCCGCTCTGCTAATCTCATCACTTCCCGGTATTGGATTCGCCACCACTTGCACGACCAATGCGCTAAACCACTCTCCAGAGAAACTCTCTCCAGTAGGATCATTTTCTACCGCTACAGGATGATTGCTTTTTGAGACACCAATGGTTCGTAGGTTGTGGACTTCCCCAGTCGAATCTTCCAGATGTTTCAATATGGCATCATTGTAGGTATAGCCAATCCATTGTCCATCACCACTCCATTCGTGACGGTGCGTTCCTCCACGCAAAGCTCCGGGTGTAAATGGGAAGGAAATATCCCTTGCATCCATGAAAATCGGCATACCGGGATTGACATCATCAATGATCACTCCTGTTCTATGCCACTGCTCATATGGATTTTCAGCAGTTATATTAAGCAATCCATGGATAAAGACCACTTTATTCTCCTTGTGACTATAGCTTACGGCACCGACTCCCGGACCATACAGTTGATTTTGTTTCAGTTCATATAAAACCACCTTTTCACCTGTCTTCACATTGACCTTCTCTATTTTGGAGCTGGCACCGATTCCGCCCTCTTCTGTCCGGATATCGTAGACCAGCCATTCGTCATCAGGTGAGAAATTATCATTATTATCTAAATCGTGATTGTAGGACAAATCATGGGTGATTTGCGTTTCATTTACATATTGTTCAGAAGAGCACGATACCATAATGGATAAAATTGTTAAACATGAAAAAAGCTTCGGATGTAGGATTTTGTTATTCATTTTTAAATATAAATATAAGTTCCATTTCAAATCTCAAAATGGAACTTATATCATTGTCTAGTTTATAAAAATTTTCATTTTGTGGGTTCACTGATTACCCCGAGATAGCGACCCATCCAATATGGCAAAAGCCATATATCGCCGGCACTATATTCAGAAGTGCCATTTCCAGACTTGCGATCTAATCGAAACATATTGGCATTATGACGCTGCACCGGACGTTCGTCAGGAGGCAAAACTTCGGCTATCGTTTGATTCCTAAAATTAGGTCCTAAAAACTCAATATCCTTGCGATGACTGTTCATTATGTCCCACTCTATCAGATCCATTGGGTGTTCTTGAAGGTACCAAACTGCTTCGTCTAAATCAAACTCCGGCGTACCGGTAAGTGCGGTAATGATGTTCCATGCTCCTTCCTTTTCAGGGCGTTCAAGCTCCCAGTGATCAATAATGGCATCTTTGTACATTGCTTTTAGCGAATCATTAAATGCATATTTGTACAATCCCCAATATCCGACAAAGTACATTTCGTCATCTGAATGGTTCCAACTTCCAGATAGCATTTTACTCCAATCATCTGCATCTTCTGGTGCGGGACCAATTTGATCCATGGGTCTCATAAGGTTTTCGAGATATCCATGCTCATTCATTAGTTCAAAAGCCTTGTCTTTATACTTTTCTTTTTTGGTGAAATGGTAAGCTGTCTGAAGCATCGCAACAATATTAGAAGCGTTGATCTTGCGATCGCCAACCATTTTTGGCCTTGCATTTACGTACTCCGGATTCCACCTTCCCCAAGTAGTAGGTTTTCCATCATAATCAACCATGTACATGTCATTGCTAACGACATGGCTCATTAAAGTGTCGATGAGCGTAATTGCTCGGCTCCTAAAATCACCATCCATCAATTCCGCCATTACTCCAAAGGCAAAAATATGCCCAATGGCCTCATCACTACTTGTTGTAGATTTCCAATCCCACCCTGACTCATCCGAATGCTGCCAACGATCTGGATCGTGTAGCCTTTCGATGTAGCCTTCTCGCTCAAAAGAGCGTGAAGGAAAACCCGGGACAGGATTGATGCTATATAACCTTTCCAAAGCATCGAGGGATTCTCGGCAGTTCTCCAAGGCATCTTCCGATTGCGTAACGTTATACCTAAAAATCTCTCCTGCCAGATACATTGTAGTCCATAACCCATCATTATCCGAATCACTAAGTCGACCAGTATCAAAATTTCCTTTTTCCATATTTACCAAAGTGGCGTTGAACCCTAGCCTGATGTGGCGATCACGCACTTGCTTTTCGTAGTACATGGCTTTATCATGCAAAGTCATTTCCTTAAATACGATCTCACCTAGACCTGCATCTGTAAGAATCAAAACTGAATTATCCTCGCCTTTTGAAATGTGTTTAACTATGTTTCCTGGAAGCCATCGCTCTCCATAATAGTAGTTAAATTTCCCATCGTCTCTGAGCATAAAAGCTCCTTTGGTACTTCCAAACCAAAGGACTCCATCAATATTTTCAACTGCTGTGATTTCAGTCCAAGGCAGTCTGGCATGCAAATCTCCAATTTGCTTTCCTGTGTTCTTATTTACTTCAATATATCCAGTTGAGGAGCCGATAACCACTTTGTTATCATGAATTGCAAAAGAAGTAAACCCTGCTCCATTTACCTTTTTAGAAATTATTTTATTAACCGGGTCAAATGTACTGAGCGAACTTTCTCCAAGCACCCAAAAAATATTCTCATCATATTTAATGGCAAGTACTTGATCATCCTTCATATCTCCTGTCCATGCTACCGTATTATCAGAGAGAAATTCCATGGATTTTCCATCACTTATCAGAAATTCAAAGTCTTTGCCTGATGCCATGAGACTGGCCTTAGGTAAATTATGATGAATAAGCAACTTGCCCGCCCAAGCATTGCTGAGCACGGCTTCATCATCAAGATAAACAAATTGGTTTTCCAAGACATCTATAGCAGCAATATTCATATCGGTGAGCGGGCGATAGGTTTTATCTAACACCAGTTCACCGGGGTAAAGAAACTGACCGTCATGGGTGCGCATGATGCCTTTGTCGGACATCACTTGAATCACGCCATTGCGATCCACAAAAGCTGCGGATAATTCTACACCTTCCGGTTTGTAATATTTAATACTTAGGTCTTGCAAGTATGGCTTATCCTCATAAACAGGCTGGGTAGTTGCCACTTTTTCCTGTAAAGGCTCTGAGCACGAAATCAAAAAAATGGACAAGACTAAAACTAAGCTATGGATAACTTTTTTCATTGAAATTAGCTTTTAATGTTTGCGTTGGAGCTACGCCTATACATACTCAAAAATCATAAATCAGGCTATGGAACAATCCTAATTCTTAATGGAAGGATTTCGTTTGGCTAGGAGAACTCCGTTCAAGAATTCAATGCTTCTCATCTCTTGCGCTTATCAATAGATTTTGAATCAGCTATTACAAAAAAGAAGATTATTACCCACACCCCTATTTTTAAGATGCCTTGGATCGGTATTTTTCTAAAATCGGTAAAAAGGTATTATAGGTGGTTGGAAATTTTGTTTTATAAATATCAAGTAATGTCTCCCCTTCATCTGCTTTTCCAGCTCTGAAATAATTGACAATAACATTTTCAAAAGTGAGGTAACTATCAAAATTATACTGATTGATATCGATTATTTTCTTAGAAACTTCGACGGCCTTGTCAAATTTTTCCAGTTTCTCATAGTACACCAAAAGGTCTCCCAATACCTTTTCATCTTTCGGGAATATTACCAATGCATTTTCGGCAAAGCTGACAGCCTCATCGCTCTTACCAACCCCGGAAGCAAAAAGTGCCATTGTTTCATAAGATCGGAATTTTGTATCACTT
Organism: Bacteroidia bacterium; assembly: GCA_030426345.1. Lineage (GTDB taxonomy): Bacteria > Bacteroidota > Bacteroidia > Cytophagales > Cyclobacteriaceae > JAAUQL01. Next base: position 19,380 of record JAUHYU010000049.1, on the reverse strand, counting down.
GATACATCATTGTCATTAATGTATTTTGACAGCTTTGGAATGATGTAATTATATCCTATTTCATATTCTTTAAACTTATTGAAAGCATTGTAGAAATTACCGATATATTTTTCAAAATCCTTTGCATTGGTGATGTCAAAATCATTGTTGGTGATTATTTTTTTGAGAATATCATAAGCAATCCTATCACCAAGTGAAGCAAAAACAATAGCCCAGTTGACATATTCTTCGGGGTTGACACTGTTATTGTATAGAATTTGCAAGCTCATGTCTGCCAATTTCAGATCTCCGGTTTCCAGTGCCTTTTTCAACCCTTCCATGGGGTCTGCTTCTATTTTGAGCTTTTCCAGAGGGTCTAAACCTGAATCGTAATTTTTGTCCAATCTGGCAATAGGCCTTCCTGAAGCAGAAATTGCTTCAATTTTTTTCTCTATCCTTTCCAGCGTATCGGAGATATTGCCCAAAGAAAACCCACTTCCTTTAGTCTTGTAATCATTTTGCTTCAAGTTTTCGACAAACAATTGAATCTGGTTGATAGTGTTCTGTCCGGATTGCAGAGTTGTCAAATCATAATGGATAGTTCGAATGGCATGTAAATCGAATGGTAGTTTTTCTTTGGCGCGGATCATCTGGATAAATGGTTTCTTTACTGCATGTCTCATGCCACATTCGTAAAAAACATTTGAATTACCTCCCGTAAGGTCAATGATGCAAAGATCAGCATTTATCACCAGTTCAATAATCTCCTCAGTAATGACATTAGACCCAACTCCATCATCTGCCCTTTTTACAATGAAGTCGTATTGCTTCAGTGCCGGCTTGATAATGTAGTCTAGTAATTCATCGGCGTTTTTCCTGATTTCAGATCCTGCCTCACCAATCGGCGAAATTACAAAGCATATTTTTTTTGCTGTTTCAGTAGATTCCATATTTTCATAGATAGGTTGTCACTGATAAATATACATATTTTATTCATTTGAATATAACATGTCCTCCAGCATTTTTCCATTAGATTACAACACTCCCTCTTGCCCATTCTAAGTCAAGTTGCGAACAAAACCATCTAAAATCCATGGAAACAACAAACTTTTCTAATCTTCTGGATAGATGAAATAATCAGAATCTAACTGATATTTATCGTATTTGACCAAATTATTTGCCACAATTACATTCCGAAGCATCACGACATAATGATCCCTGCGTTCAGAATATTTTCGCAAATACCAAATCAACTCGAACACATTATTACCCCTTTGCAAGCAATCCCGAAAATCATCATAAGCGCTTGACTTGGCCAACAAAAGATGATAATCTTCGACAGAACCGAGTAGATTTGCATATTTTTTTAAGTATATAGACTTTCCCTCCCTATTTTGGTTAGCCACTATGCGCTCGTCGTCTGAACTAAATGACCAAATACCAAAAACGTTATTTGCCTCTTTGAAGAATCGGGAACTGCCCCACCCACTTTCTAGAGCAGCTTGTGCGATCACCAGGCTCACAGGTGGTGGATGCATCCTTTTGATCAACTCATTGATGCTATCCGTCTTGTACAAAATGTATGTTGAATCCATGAACAAGCTATCTTCGGATGTCCAGGCAACGGCCATGCGAGCATTATTTTGTAAAATCCCCACCTTTTCCTTCTTATGCTTTAGTTGGTTTCGGTAGATTAGAATGGCAGGCAACATCAAATCAACAAATTTTTTCTTGCGCTTTTCGATGGGCAGTGAGTGGAGCAACTGCACATTGTTGTACAATACCGGAACTACGAGACTATCTGTCACAGGCCGAATATCCGATTCCTTTTCTACTGTTACATAATCAATATCCAGACTAGTTCTATCCACTTTTTTACTAAGCAGTAGCACCACAACAACTATCACAAAAAAGCTAATCGAAGCCCAAAACCAAGCACCATACAAATATTTTCTCATCATAAATATTCGAAAATAATATGCTCAATATAGAAATATTTGATAGGAAGAAAAATCAATATCGCTGCAACTCCATCCAACCAAAGCCCGGGTTTTCACATAAAAAAGCCTCTAAAATCCATGAAAGAATGGCGCAGATGGGTTTTTCATATTACATTGGAATTTTAAAAACACAGGCATTTCATGCACATGGAAATATTGAGTAAAAAAGACTGGGATAGCCACACATTTCAAAAAATACAGTTGGTAGGTGCTGATCTGTCCAGCATGAATTTTGAAGATTGCGATTTCAAGGATTGTGAATTTACGGACTGCAATCTGCGCAATGTATCTTTTGACAATTGCTCATTTCATAATTGCAACATCAGCAACTCTAACTTGCACCAAAGCAAAATGGGGGAAGTGCTGTTTACAGATTGCAAGCTGGTCGGGATGGATTTTTCTATATGCAAAAAGCTTCTTTTTTCCATGAAACTCGAAAACTGCAACTTGCTGATGTGTAATTTTTCGGGACTTAAACTGGATGAGATGTCATTTAGCGCTAGTGTTCTCAAGGATTGTGATTTTTATGAAGCGAGCTTGCTAGCGGCTGATTTTTCTATGTGCGATTTGCAAGGGACACTGTTTGAAAATTGCAACATGCAAAAAGCAGATTTCCGTCAGGCCAAAGGCTATGCCATCGACCCGACAAAAAATAAGGTCAAAAAGACCCTATTTTCCATGCCCGAAGTACTATCATTTTTGGCTCCTTTGGATATCGAAATTGAGTGAGCCAATCACCAACTCAATGTACTAATGCATCCAATAGTTCAGTTTGCCCCAAGAGCCTGCGTTCACGCATTTCAATCCATTTGCTTCCAGTATCTTTTTGGCTTTTCCGGCCCTGGCCCCTGACTTGCAGCAAGTGATAATAGTTTTGTTTTTCTTCTTTAAAGTAGAAACCCTAGCCTCAATCTGCGGCAACGGAATGTTGATCGCACTTGTAATGTGGCCATCTTTGAATTCCTGAGGAGAGCGCACATCCACGACCACAGCATCTTCTGCTAATGCTTCCCTTACCAATTCTTCCCTACTCTTAATTCCAAAAAGTGATAATATGCCCATGAGATAATTTTAAATGTAAAGTTCAAATGTATAATTGCTGGATAACCTTCTACCTCTTAAAAGTAACATAAACTAAAAAATAGCCTTCGTTCGCTGCTTTTGCAGGCATTATTTTTTCATCTTTTCAGTTAGAATTTCCACAGTTCGTTGAGATAATTGTGCAATCGGCACATAGATTTTCAAACCCTTTTGAATTCTAAGAGCGAAGTAATTCTTACGCTTTAATATTTTCTCAAATTTTGAGTATTCAGTTAGTGATTCGCTTTCGTCTTCTTTAAGAATTAGCTTGTCTGATGTAGCTTCAATTTGAAATTTAATTGTCTTATAGTATTTCCACTTGATCAATACCCACAAAAAAGGTATTAAGGTATAATAAATTGAAAAAGCAATCGCAAATCCTCCATAAGCAATTCCAAATCGTTCAGAAGCGTTTGAGTACATGGTCAATCCAATAAAGCATATAAATGGCCCACCAATAAGTCTGAATATCATCATCCAAATCGGCACCCCAAAGTAATATTCATTAAAGAACATTTTAATTCGCTGATTTCTTTCTATTGTAATTGTATCCATTGACAATTCTATTAATTATCTTCTTCGCGAGGAACGTAGTGATCTCTTTTTATCTACCAAAATTCAACAAAATTGCCTCATTTCTCCAAAACTCCGTTCGCAATGATGATCCTCATGTGCCATATTAAGGTTTTTATCAACCCACCACCTCATCCATAAGCAAGGTAGCTCGCAATCCGGTTTCCCCAGTGCTAGGGCATGTTCCCTCGCCTCGCAAGTCTTTCACCACCAAATCTACCAAAGGCTGGTGCACGTGTGCTGGGTTGGGAATTTCAAAATTCTCTACCATGGTTTCCGTCTCAACATGCAATACCTGATTGCTAAAAAATGAAAATGATATCCTGCCTTTCGAACCTACAATCTCGGTGACGTCCATAGCTTGCTTTTCCGGAACGGTAAAGCACCAGGACCCAGAACCCATAACTCCAGAATCAAATTGAAAAGCTGCAGTAACTACATCAGCGGGCGCATACAAGCCAACCTGATTATTACTCAATCCTTTGATGGTCTTTATTGGCCCAAAAGCATATTCCAGATAGTCCAGCTGGTGTGCAGCAAGATCGTGAAAATGTCCTCCACCCGAAATAGCTGGGTCAATCCGCCATCCTCCAGAGCCATCCAACTCTTCCGGCTTGGCAGGAGCGTGTAATGTAATGTTAATGGTTTTCACATCACCAATGGCCTCCATATCCATGAGTTCCTTCAGCTTTACAAATAGCGGTAAGGTTCTTCGATAGTAAGCCACAAATAGTGGAACCCCAGTTTCTTTACTCACATCTACTATCTGTTGGCATTCGGCGGCATTCATGGCCATCGGTTTTTCAACATAAACGGGCTTGCCTGCTTTCATGGATTTTATGGCATATTCTGCGTGCGAACTAGGTGGTGTGGCCACATAGATCGCATTGATCTCAGGATCATTGATCAGCTTATCGGCATCGTCATACCATTTTGGCACGCCATGTCTTTTAGCATAGTCGGCAGCTTTCTCGCCATTGCGCCGCATTACAGCCACGAGTTCAGAGTTATCTACTTTCTGAAAAGCCGGGCCGCTTTTTACCTCCGTTACATCACCACAACCGATAATGCCCCATTTTACATTTCCTGAAATCTGTGTAAACATATTTGGATAGAATAGTTTATTTTAGCTTTGAAAGTGGGATTCTGGTATAATAAATCGCAGCTTTTCCTTCATGACTGGAGTAATATGTAAACCAAACATATCCAGAGATCGAATACATGCCGGGATAGCTCGTATCTCCTCCACTTGGGAAACGCATCACCTCCTTGAATTTCTCACCTTTCTTGCCAAGCAATAAAGCGGTGTAAGGGCCATCATCATCAAAGGCTCTGGTTCCTATTAAAACTTTGTTGATGGGAATCACCTGAAAATTTGGGCCACCAAGTTTATATTCCATCTTTTCCCAAGACCAATCTGTATAAGGGGCCTTGCTTGTGCCAATCATTCCCAATTGATCACCACTATCTCTACGGATCACGATCAACATTTCGGCTCCGCTCAAAAAACCTATTGTTGCTTCAGTAGGATCACCATCCACTTCCAGCTCCGTAACCAATTCATACTCACCACCCTTGGTAGTCTTTACTAAAAAAGCTTTAAAGTCCTTTTTCCTACCATTCTCTATACCTGATTGGTACACGACACCATATCCGACTTTGTCATACCATGTGACGCGCCATAGCCAATCATTTCCAGTTTTGATCCTTTCATCCAACTCTACAGGCTCAGGATCTGAAAACTTTTTACCGCTAGCATCTGAAAATGACACATAGGGAGTATATCCTTTTAAGTTGCGATGGTCGTATTCAGAACCACCATATAAAATCATCAGCCGTTTTTTTGGCGTTACTGATATTTTAGGGTCTCTGAGATCAATACCTTCCAATTCTATTAGACCAGCAGATTCCCAAAACTCAGCATCGGAGGATGACAGTATTCTAATTTTTCCGTTTCCTGTATTGTCTTCATTGGGTATATGTCCCTCCCCTTCACGAAATACGACATAGAATTTACCCCTGAAAAAGGTAATATCCGTAAATGCATTGTGGCCAGCCTTATCCCAAATTTTCTTAATTTCTACCGTTTCATCCTTTGGTTGAGCCTTCAAATTCATGGAAATAAAGGGCATTATCCCCATGGATATTGCTGCCAATAACTTCAATAGTTTCATTGTTTATTATTTGTTTCTCAAAATTCAGCCTAAACTAATAATTAATACAGATATGCCCAACCATGCAAAGCATATTGGAACATTTTCCAATCAGCATAAATGCGTCACCGTTGATCTCAATACAGGGGATAAATGAAAATCATGTATAAAAACACTTCCAAATCCATGATCTATTTATGCATACTCCCCATGGAAATTTCAAGCTTTTTCCCAGCCCTAATATCTGAATAGTCAAAACGCTGTTCGTCCAGCACCTCGCCGTTGAGTTTCACTTCCTGCACATACTTATTTTCCCTGGAATTGTTGATCACCTCAATTTCAAACCAACCATTATCCACTTTTATTTTGGCATGATCCACCACAGGTCGCCCAATGAGAAATTCCGTATTCCCGGGAGCCAATTGATATATTCCAATGGCATTGAGCACGTACCAAGCCGACATCTGTCCACAATCTTCATTGCCAATAATACCTGCAGGTTCCGGCTTATAAAAATGATATAAAATCGTATCAACCACTTCTTCTGTTCGCCACGGACGATCGGTGTATTTATATAAATACGGCACATGATGGCTCGGCTCGTTGCCATGAGCATATTGGCCAATCAGCCCAGTGATATCCCCTGAAGCATTTTCCCCTGCAAGTTCAGGCGATGTCGTAAACAGCGTATCGAGCCAAACGCCCAAAGCTTCCTTTCCTCCCATCAGCTCTGCCAAGCCATCAGGATCATGCGGTACAAAAGGCGTCCATTGGTAGGAATTTCCTTCTACAAACTCACTTCTTTCATGGTCTGAAAACCGTGGATTGAAGTTTTCATCCCATGTGCCATCGCTATTTTTGCCACGCATAAATTTTATTTCCGAATCGAAATAAGTTTCATAGGCTTTCCCTTTTTCTGCATAGGAATCAACTGTTTGCTGATCATTCGCAATTTTGGCAATCTGCGCCACGCACCAATCATAATAAGCCATCTCTAATCCATAAGAAACAGATTCACTAACTTCGTCTATCGGCACAAAACCCAGTTTCTCTTTATAAAAAATATGTTTTGGCATCATGCTTGCGGCTCTCGTCCCTTTGTGCTTTTCATAAAAATCCTTCTGCCAGGTAGAGCTCGTCACGGCGGCTTGCAGGATATCATTGGGTATGGAATCCAGAAGGCCTTTCTGATAGGCATCTGCCAAAATCGCCACCGCCGGATAGCCCACCATGGTTCCGGTATAATTTCCATTCAAAGGCCACTTAGGCAGCAATCCACCTACGAGATAATGTTGGTATAAATCCATGGCCCATTCTCCGGCACGTTCGGGTTCTATGATCGTCATCAGCGGATACCAACTTCGAAAAACATCCCACAGAGAATAAACTGTATAGTTTTTCCCTACTTCAGATTCATGGATTTTTTGATCTAAACCAAGATATCGGCCATCCAGATCATTGAAAATCATAGGAGCAATCTTAGTGTGGTACAATGCCGTATAGAAATTTTTCTTTACACTTTGATCATTAGATTCAATCGTAATGGCAGAAAGTTCCTTTTCCCAAATATCCCTGGCAGCCATCACAACGTCTTCAAAAGCATGGAAATTAGATAGTTCTTGCATGTTCAAATTAGCACCCGCAGCATCAACAGAAGAAAGTGAAACCTTCGCTTCAACTGAATTATTGTCTGTTTCAAACGACACATACAAAACAATATTCGTTCCCTTTCCATGGTTTTCTGATACTTTTTCACCATCCACAATGATCTCATACGCTGAGATAGGTTGGGTAAATTTGCATTTGAAATAAATCGGGTCAAATGCTGCCCATCCACTTGTCAGGCGATATCCTTCTATTGTATATTCATCCACAACTTTAATTTCTCCTTCAATCACTTTATGTCCCCAGTTGGCTTGCAAAATATGGCTGAGATCGACCATCAATTTCGCATGGGCATTTTCAGGAAAGGCATACTTATGCCATCCAGTTCTCTGCGTTGTGGTAAGTTCGGCTGTCACATTCCATGGATTTACGACCACTTTGTAATACCCCGGCAAGGCTTTCTCTGTAGTGTGTGAGAAAGTACCAACAGGTTTTTCTTCTGGAATATCCCCTGTAAAAGGCAAAAATAAAACATCCCCAAGATCGCCGATCCCTGTTCCGCTCAGATGTGTATGGCTAAATCCATAGAGTGTAGAGTCGTCATAATGATACCCACTGCTGGCATCCCAACCAAGCAAGTGCGTATCTGGACTCAACTGCACCCGTCCATGAGGGACGACCGCTCCGGGAAAGGTATGCCCATGAAAACCTGTACCGATAAACGGGTCTACATAGTCTAAAACCTGAACTTTATTTTCACGGATTTCAGGCTCTTTTTGAGTACATGAAATGCAAAAGACGATCAAAGAAAGTAAGATAAAGCGTATCATAGCTCGGCTCGTTATTGAAGTTCAAAATTGATCAATTATTCTGTGAAACTGAATTTTGGACTGTCATTTTTCCAAACGTATATTAACACTTTGCTACAGGTTACGCATTCTACTAGCAATCTTTATATAGAATAATTTTAATCGACACCAATTTGTCAGCAAAGAATGATGGTTTTGATTTTTAATCTGCCGTTTTTTCACTAATTTTTCAAAAGCAAGGCAATGATCTGCGTAAAATCACAAACAATTTAAGCTGGATAGTATTTGAATTGTTGTACAGTGGGAAAACGATTTCCAATTTATCTGAAGTGCTTTTTGATTTAAGTGCAAGAATATTGGATAAGACATGCGAAATGGACATTTGCCTATTCCGGAATTCATTTAAGAATTAAACTATTTTCCACCTAATATTAAACCCAAAATTATGGCTTCAAACAGAGGACTTGCCTACATCAAACCAGGTGTAGTAGAAGTACAAAAAATTGCCTTTCCCGAACTTGCACTCGGAGACAGAAAATGCCATCATGGTGTTATTCTTAAAATTGTATCAACTAATATATGTGGTAGCGACCAGCACATGGTCCGTGGGCGAACCACCGCACCTGAAGGGCTCATCTTGGGACACGAAATTACAGGTGTAGTGCTTGAAAAAGGTAGAGATGTGGAATATTTGGAAGTAGGTGATCTTGTCTCCGTGCCTTTTAATATCGCATGTGGTCGCTGTAGAAATTGCAAAGAACAGCAAACAGGTATTTGTTTAAATGTGAACGAAGCCCGTCCTGGATCGGCATATGGCTATGTTGACATGGGCGGTTGGATCGGAGGCCAGGCAGAATATGTAATGGTTCCCTATGCAGATTTTAATCTTTTGAAATTTCCTAATAAAGACCAAGCCATGGAAAAAATACGTGACTTGACCTTGTTGTCTGATATTTTACCGACAGGATATCATGGTGCAGTAACTGCGGGTGTAAAACCTGGAGCAATAGTCTATGTAGCAGGAGCAGGGCCAGTCGGATTAGCATGTGCGGCTTCCTGTCATTTATTGGGTGCAGCAGTGGTCATTGTAGGAGATATGATTCCAGAGAGACTTGAACAAGCCAAAAGTTTTGGTTGCGAAACAGTCGATTTAAGAAAAGATGCGACATTGGCGGAGCAGATAGAAGCAATAGTTGGAGTTCCAGAAGTTGACTGCACTGTGGATTGTGTGGGATTTGAAGCCAAAGGTCATGGACATGATAGTGGCACCGAAGAACCAGCAACTGTACTGAATGCGGCTATGGAAGTGACCCGAGCTGGAGGGGGGATTGGTATCCCCGGCTTGTATGTGACAGGTGACCCAGGAGGCATCGATGAAAACGCTAAGGTTGGCAACTTAAGCATTCGCATTGGATTAGGCTGGGCGAAGTCCCATCACTTCATGACAGGCCAGTGCCCAGTTATGAAGTATAACCGCGATTTGATGCAAGCGATTCTCTATGACAAAATAAAAATAGCAGATGCGGTAAATGTTCAAGTAATCAACTTGGATGAAGGGCCCAAAGGTTATATGGATTTTGACAAGGGCGCGGCTAAAAAATACGTGATAGATCCACATGGAATGGTACCGGCTTAGCCGATCTATTTAGGAAGTAATAGAACTTTCACAACACTGTTCAAGAACAAAAAGGAGATTTCAATAGTCTCCCTTTTGTTTTCTAAAAGCATCAAAAAATGCAAGCAACTATATCTTAATAATTGCTGAAGTCATGGCCTATTATACGCTTTAAGAGTATTATCAATACTATATTAGAAATATGGTTTCCCCGTATAACAAAATGACATGCCACCAAGAGTCCCCTACTATCTTTTGATACTAATTCCATCTTTTAATTATGTAGCTTTCGTTACCTGCAAAAAGTAAATGGTTCCTTAAACAAATTAAAATTTTATAAATTCACGGGATTTGTAATTAAATTCAGCTGAGATAAAAATGTATAATCTACTTCTTTTTATCATTCTCAATATCCTCTTTGTAAGTTGTTCTGATCGAGCACAGAAGACGGACGACACGGTTCGTCCTAACATAATATTTGTCGTGGCAGATGACATGGGGCCATGGACATTGAGTATCAATAATGATCCCAATACATTCACACCAGAACTCGATAAAATTGGGAGATCAGGAGCAGTATTCAACAACTGCTTTGCTTCAAGTGCAGTCTGCAGTCCTGCTCGTGCTTCTTTAATGACAGGCCGATATGCTAGCGAAACAGGTGTGACAGACTTCATCCCGGAAGGTGATTCAACTGGTGTGGATTTGTCCCTGAAATTTTTTCCGGAAATCTTTCAAGATGCAGGATATTCTACGGTTATGGTTGGGAAATGGCATCTTGGTGAGAACTCATCAGAATATCTACCAACGCAAAGAGGATATGATCGCTTCACAGGATTTCCACATGGTGGATTGCGTTCCATGTCACCCAGAATTCAGGTAGAGGGAAAGTGGGAAGTTGCAGAAGGTGCCTATACTCCTGATCTATTGGTAGGTTATGCAATGAGCTATATCAAGGAATTCAATCCATTGAAAACCAAAAAACCACTGCTCATGTCTCTCCATTTTTGGGCGCCACATGCAAATACTGATTTTCCCAAAGGAATGGAACCTACATATAAGGGGCGATCATGGCTACCCATGAAAGACGTAGATTTGAAGCGATGGGAAAATTCAGACATCGTATTACCTGAACCCAATTTCCCTAATCTTGATGTGCCTCTAACGGTGAGAATGGCCAGAGAATATTATTCCAGTGTACATAGTCTTGATAGGAATATGGGAAGATTAATGGAACTATTGGAAGAACTCAATCTCGTTGACAATACAATTGTAATATTTACCTCAGACCATGGATACAATCTCGGACACAATGGATTATGGCATAAAGGAAATGGTCGGTGGCTTACAAAAAATGGCCAAGACCCATCTGGAGTGTATGGTAATGCGAGGCCCAATCTTTATGACAATAGCATTCGTGTGCCTTGTATTATTAGGTGGCCGGGAGTAATAGATGAAAACACCAGAATAGATGAAACGGTATCTTTTCCGGATTTCTTTCCAACGCTTCTCGACATGGCTAGATTGAATAAAACAATTGATAATGTTATTTATCGAGGAGAAAGTTTCTTACCACTTTTGGGAGAAGAAAATATAGAGTGGAACAATGATCTTTATGCTGAATATATTGATTTGAGAACTTATAGAACAAGAGAATGGAAAGTTGTCATGGATTTTTCTGGCAATAAACTTCATGAGTTTTATGATTTAAAAAATGACCCCAAAGAACATAACAATCTTTACAGTTCAAATTCACCTGATGTGATTATGAATAGAGAAAAATTAACCAAAAAGCTCTTTGATAAAATGAGAGAGATTAACGATCCCTTGTTATCGAAAGCCTCCGACAATCTGTAAACAGCTAGTCAAACTTAAGAATGAAAAAAATGCATAGAATATGAATTTCGGGTTGTTAAAAACAAAAATCGCTATTACAGTATTGTGTCTGTTGGCTATAGGATGCACCAGTAAGGTGGTTCAAAAGCCTAATTTTCTCATCATATTAATTGATGATCTCGGATCACAAGATTTGGGCTGTTATGGACAACAGTATATTGAAACGCCCAATATAGACCAGCTCGCAGATGAAGGCATGCGATGGACAAATGCATATTCTGCCGCTCCGGTCTGTTCCCCGTCGCGAGCAGCATTGCTCACGGGAAAAAGTACCGCCAGAGTTAGATTTACAGGTCACATCACCGCCATTGGAAAGCACCGTTACCCTGAGCATGGGAGAATAATCCCTCCCGATGATTTGATGTATCTGCCTCATGAAGAGATATTGATCCCTGAAGTTCTCAAACCTCTTGGGTATAAATCTATCAGTATTGGAAAATGGCACGTAGGCCATGAAGGTTATTTCCCAACGGATCAGGGATTTGACATCAACATTGGTGGATGGACACATGGTAGCCCCCCAAGCCATTTTTATCCATACAAATCAGATAAAGATTGGAACCCCTCCATCCCGACTTTAAGTGGTGGTCAGGATGGAGAATACCTTACGGACCGATTAACGGACGAGGCAATTCATTTTATGGAGGATAACAAGGATAGACCATTTCTTATTTACCTATCTCACTATGCTGTTCACACTCCGCTTGAAGCTCCTGCGCCTCTGATTGATAAATATAAAATGATATTGAAAGACACTAAAATAGATCCGGTATATGCAGCAATGGTTGAGAGTGTTGACACTAATATTGGTCGATTATTAGCTAAAATCGAAGAGCTCGGCCTAGATAAAAATACAGTAGTCATTTTTGCTTCTGACAATGGGGCTGTAGCTGGGACATCTGACAATAGCCCTTTCAGAGCAGGCAAAGGCTATCTCTACGAAGGAGGAATCCGAGTTCCATTTATCGTGCGATGGCCTGGACATATAAAAGATGGCTCAATATCAGAAAATCCAACGATTTCGCAGGATATCTTTTCTACTATTGTCGATATCTCTGGATCAAATGTGAAAATTGATGATCCTATTGACGGGCGATCGTTAGTTCCTGATTTTAGTCAGGAAATTAGTTCACAAGATCTATTTTGGTATTACCCTCATTATAGTCCTCAGGCAAAAATTCCGGGAGTGGCCGTTAGATCAGGGGCATACAAACTCATCAAATTTTATGACCCTGAGAAAGTGGAGCTTTACAACCTTGATGAAGATATTGGTGAAGAGAACGATCTATCAGAAAAAATGCCAAAAAAGGTTGAAGAGCTTTCTAATAAAATTGAAATATGGCTGGATGATTCCAAAACCATTCGCCACACATTAAATCCTGATTATATAAAGAAGGAAGATTAGTTTAGTCTTCAGTAAAAGGCTCTGGAATATAAAAAGAGGGCATTTTCCATAAACAATTGGATAAAAAAGAATGAAGAACTATTCGGCATATTTGTTCGACATGGATGGAACTCTTGTAGCTTCAGAAAAGCTAAAGGGGCAGGCTCTTGTGAAAGCATGTAGTCATTTTGGAGGGATGGTAGAAGTAAAAACTTACAAGGCAGTGATGGGTGAAAGTTGGGAACAGGTAACTGATTATTTTTTTACGAAATCTCAGATTGTGCCTGATTTTGACAAGTTTAATTCTGTATTTAAAAAGGCCTATCAAGAACTGCTTTTTCATGAATTAAAACCTAATCCATATGTTTTTGAGTTTTTGTCAGTTCTTAAGGAAAGAGGGAAAAAGATTGGAGTCGTCAGTTCAGCGTCTGATTGGATGGTTGACCAGGTGCTTACTCAGTTGGAATTAAAATCTTTTTTTGATTGTGTCATCACCAATGAAAATGTAACAAAGCACAAACCCGATCCGGAAGCTTATTTACTGGCTCTAAAGAAATTAGATTTACCGAGTTCAGAGGTTTTGGTTTTTGAGGATTCGGAAGTGGGTTTAATTGCAGCAAAAAGAGCGGGGTGTGATATTGTGGCATTTAGGCATGAATTCAATGCGAACCATGATTTAAGTTCGGCTCTTCGAGTCATATCAGATTATAATGACGAGTGGACTGAAAACTAAACCTATGAAGGAAAGCCATAATAGATTTGAATCGTTCTAAATTTAACTTTGAATTGTCTTAAAATTTCAATCACGATTATTACTTTGTAAATTTAAAACTCATCTTAAATATCAATCATTATATTCCATGAAAATCAAAAATTCAGTATCACTACTCTTCATATTTGTATGTATAAGCTTTTTAAGTAATACCTCCTCAGCTCAAGACAACAAAGCATTTTTAGAGCCCCCCAAAATTATTCAAGTAGAGGGAAGCTCAGATGGATATTCCAAGAAAGACCGGAAATTTACTGGAATCCCAAGTATAGCCATAAGCAATGAAGGAAGAATCTGGGCAGTCTGGTATACGGGAATCACCCCAGATGAAGACAACAACAACTATGTCGTAGTAGCCACATCGGGAGATCAGGGAGATACATGGAAAGAAATTCTTGTCGTTGACCCAGATGCTGCTGGACCTGTGAGGGCTTATGACCCCGAAGTTTGGATGGCACCGGATGGAAACCTTTGGGTATTTTGGGCTCAAGCAATAAAGCATAACGGGACTGTAGCAGGTGTTTGGGCTATGACAACAAAAGATCCGGACAATGAAAATCCTAAATGGTCCAAACCCAAAAGATTGACTGATGGCGTGATGATGTGCAAACCATTGGTTCTTTCGACAGGGGAATGGGTCTTGCCAGCCTCGACATGGCGATTAACTGATTATAGTGCCAAAGTTATCGTGTCAACCAATAAAGGAAAATCCTGGAAAGAGCACGGAGCCGTAAATGTGCCAAAGGATGTAAGAAGCTATGACGAACAAATGATTGTAGAAAGAAAAGATGGATCGTTGTGGATGCTCGTTCGAACTAATTACGGAATAGGGGAAAGTACTTCCAAAGACAGAGGCAAATCCTGGAGTGACTTAGTTCCTTCTAAAATAGAACATCCAAGTGCGAGGATTTTTTTAAGTAAATTGGCATCTGGCAACCTGCTGTTGGTTAAGCATGGCCCCATTGAAGTGAGAACAGGACGTTCCAATTTGATGGCTTTTATTTCGAAAGATGATGGCCATTCATGGTCAAAAGGGCTTTTACTGGATCAACGATCCAGAGTCTCCTATCCGGACGGGCAACAAACGAGTGATGGCAGCATCCATATTATTTATGATTTTGACAGAACCGGAAGTCAGAATATTCTAACTACTAATTTTACCGAAGAGGATATCTTCTCCGACCGATATGACGAGAAAATCATTGAGGTGTTCAATCAAAGAAAGGTTGTTAGCCAAGGCGGAGTAGAATAATTACCTAATATGAACGCAATCAAATGGTTAATTGCTAATTCGGTAGCTCTCATTGTAATTTATGCAATTTGTGTTTCAGTAGTTCCCGACATGCTGGACCGTGAGCACAATGTGACGATAACCCCTCCTCCTTATAAGGTTTCCAAGCAGGCTCAAGATCTATATAATTCTCTGGATTTCATCGCTGACCTGCACTGTGACGCTTTACTTTGGAGTCGTGATTTGACTAAAAGAAATGAATTGGGACATGTGGATTTTCCTAGAATGCAAGAAGCAAATATGGCTTTGCAAGCATTTACGATTGTTACCAAATCGCCATCAGGGCAGAACTTCTCAAAAAATAGTGGTGATGGTTTCGACAACATCACGATGCTTAATTTTTTTCAGGCGAGGCCAATATCCAATTGGTTTAGTTTATACGAAAGAGCAGTATATCAAAGTCGAAAACTTCATGGATTTGCAAAGGATTATAATGATGATTTTGTCGCTGTAGCATCCAAAGGTGATTTTAAAACACTTCTGAACCGACGTAAAACCAACAAAAAGGTTGTGGGTGGGTTTCTGGGAATTGAAGGTGCCCATTGCCTAGAAGGAGAAATCAACAACTTGGACAAGTTGTATGATGAAGGCGTGAGGATGCTTGGACCAACCCATTTTTTTGACAATGAACTTGGTGGATCAGCACATGGAATTTCTAAGGAAGGACTTACGGATTTTGGCAGTCAGGTGATTGACCGAATGAATCAATTGGGCATCATTATAGATTTAGCGCATACTTCGCCACAAATGATTGACGATATATTAGCTCAAACACAATCCCCGGTTATTGTTTCCCATACTGGTGTGAAAGGGACGAATGACAGCCCCAGAAATTTATCAGATGAACATGTTCTAAAGATCGCAGCAACTGGAGGCCTGATTGGCGTCGCTTACTTCAAAGGCGCTGTGAAAGCTCCGCTGACCAAAGGAATAGTTGATGCAATGAAATATATCAAGTCTATTGCCGGAGTACAGTGTATCGCTCTGGGATCAGATTATGACGGTAGCATGACTGCCCCTTTTGATGTAACCGGATTACCTGTGTTGGTAGAAGAAATGATCCATCAAGGATTTACCAAAAATGAAATCGAGGCCATAATGGGTGGTAATGTGAAAAAATTCATGCTTGCCAACTTACGATAGGTGAGTTGGGGATTCCAATCACGGATATTATTTATTTTATGATCCTTTTAGTATCCACCACTACATATTTGATGGATTTTTTACCCTTTCCAAGACTGTAGGAGTATGTCAAGTGTAGTAGGCCCTTGGCATCCTGGTTCATGCTGGGGTAGGAAAAGCTGCCTGTTTTAGTTTCATCGTCTTCTATCTGGACGTTCCACTTCCAGGTTTCTCCTTCGTCTTCAGAAATAAATAAGCTGAGGCGGTACCTACCATCGACAATATCATTACCAAAAAAGGCGAATTTTCCATCGTTTAACTTCAGCAATTCCACACTTGCTGTATTAGGGATATCAGTTTTTGCTGTTGCACTCCATGATTTTCCATAATCTTTAGAAACACTTTTGTGAACCCGGCTTGGTGCATCGCCACTGTCCCTCATCAGCGCAACGATATCCCCATTTTCCTTTTGGGCCAATGCCGGCTGAATCGATCCTCGCCCAACTATCGGTAGACTTGGTTCCCAAGTTGTACCATCATCATCGGAAATCGCCACGAGCGACATATTCAACCCATCGGAATACAGCGGCAGCAAAATCCTTCCATTTTCCATGACCAATGGCTTGATGCGCGTCATCCAGCCAATGCTCCGCTTTAGTGGGTCTTTGCTGGCTTCTATGATCATATTATCATAAGAAGGGGCATATTCTGCCCATCCGGCATGGTTTGGTGGCAAATCTTTAAACTTATTTTTTACCTCCTCTGCAAAAGTATCATCAGGTTTTAGCAAAATATTATCCTGCCATTTCCAAACTGGAGCACCGTCGGTATTATAATCTTCAGATGTTTTAAAAATCAAAATTGAATTTTCCCAACGGTTGGCCTGCACAGCAATCCATACCAAAAAAAGTTTGTTGGTTTGATTCATAAACAACACGGGGTTGCAATCCGGCAAACCTTTGGTATCTGCCATTAGAAAAGGAGCAGTCCATGATTTCGCTCCTTTTTTCAACCTAGCCCCCATGATCCGTACGTCATCCGACTTGCGCTCCCCACTTCCTTGAAACCAAGCAGCCAACTTATCCCCATTGGGCAACAGCACCAAACTGCTGCCATGCACATGTTCCGACTGAAACGGGAATATAAAGGATTCATGGATTTTAAAGGCTTTTTGAGCCGTCCCAATCAATGAACCTGATAGAAGTATAAGAAGTACAATACAGGGCTTTTTCACGTGTTAATTTAGTTCTTACTCACAGAATATGGTACAGAATCTTTTGCGCTTGCCCACTTTTTATTTGGTTCGGATCCCATTACAAAATGCAATGTGCCACCTTTCATGATTTCCCCATGATCTATCCACGAGCGGTTTATTTTCTTGCCGTTCAGCTCCGCAGATTGGATATAGATATTCTTCTTAGAATTGTTTGATGCCGTGATTTTAAAACTTTTATTTCCACCAAGATCAATCGCAACTTCATCAAACATAGGAGAACCAATCGCATATTCTGTATTTCCCGGCGTAACAGGATAAATCCCCATCGCACTCAACACATACCAAGATGAGAGAGAGCCCATGTCTTCATTTCCACAAATGCCGCCAGGGCCTGAACGATAAAGTTGTTCCATTACATACCGTGACATTTCCTGCGTCTTCCATGGTTTTTGAGCATAATTGTATAAATATGCGACATGATGAGATGGCTGATTGCCATGAACATACTGACCAATAGTTCCAACTACACCTACATATTTTGGCAAACTGATAGTTGGTGTCATCGTGAAAAACTCATCAAGACGATCAGAGAAATCATTGTTTCCTCCCAAAAGGTCAATCAACCCATGTGGATCATGCTGTACAGACCATAAATATTGCCAGGCGTTAGATTCAGTGTAGTGCCTAGCTGGCCTTCTCCCCACTAACAATGGATCAAAATATTTATAATAAGAATGCTCTCCATTCTTTACAATCTCTTGTTTGTTATCGCCCAGTTCTGGAAGCCAAGAGCCGTCTGATTTTTTCGGCCTGAAAAATTGCGTCTGCTTATCAAAAATAACTTTATAGTTTTCGGCCCTCTTCATGAACAATTCATAATCCTTTTGCTTGCCCATTTCTTTAGCCATTTGCGCAATACACCAATCATCATACGCAAGTTCCATGGTATTCGGGATGGCTTCTGTTACCTTGTCATAAGGTGTATAGCCCAGTTTTATATAATCTTCCAATCCAGACCTTCCCATCGATTCTGGCAAAGACGATGGTGGCAACTCAAGGGCTTTGGTCTTCATGGCTTCGTATATGTATTTCACATCATAATCACGATAACCCTTCATGTAAGCATCTACTATGATGGGTATCAAATGATCTCCCACCATGCTCTCGCGATATTCATTGCGGAAGTGTTGTGCGGGAAGCCAGCCAAAAGCTTTCGTTTTAGCGACAATAGAGCGCACCATATCATTGACATGCTCAGGAGCAATGATGGTCATTAACGGGTGCTCCGTCCTATAGGTATCCCAACATGAAAATGATGGGTAAAAGTCCCCATTTTCCATGGTACGAACTTTGCCATCCATTCCAAAATATTGTCCATCCACGTCATCCGAGATTTGCTGGGCCAGCAGACTATGATAAACTGAAGTATAAAAAATCTGTTTTTTATCTTCTGAAGGCCCTTCCACCTGTATTCTGGTCAATTCTTCGCTCCACTTTTTACGGGCTTGATCCTTTATTAAATCAAAGTCCCAATGATTTGCCTCAGCTTCGATATTTTTCTGAGCACCTTCTATTGAAACATAAGATATCCCAACTTTGATTGTTACTTGCTCTCCTTCTTCTGTTTCATAAACTAGAAAGGCTCCAATTTTCTCCCCTTTTTCCTCATTTTTATATGGGAATAAACTTGCCCCTGATTCCGGAGTATAATATCCTGCATCGAAGGTGCCATAGTATTTGAATGGTTTGCTGAATTGGGCTGCAAAATACACGTTAACACCAAGCCCTTGCTTAATGCCCGTCACCAATGAATCGTTTACAATGGTAATTTTCGAAATGTCCGTATCCCACGTTCCCCCAATAGAATGTCCCAAATCCATGATAATAG
>JAUHYU010000149.1 GCA_030426345.1 Bacteroidia bacterium | reverse complement strand
ATAAAAATACGGTCATCATTTTGATGGGTGATAATGGATACTTTCAAGGCGAAAGGCAATTAGCAGGCAAGTGGTTGATGTATGACAATTCCATTCGAGTGCCGCTGATCATCCATGACCCTAGAGTTAAGAAACATCAGGACATCGAAGAAATGGCCCTGAACATAGATGTGCCGGCGACCATGCTCGGTCTGGCTGGCGTCACTCTCCCTGCCACCTATCAGGGCAAGAGCCTCGTGCCAATTGTAGAAAAGCGTGTTAAATCCATAAATCGGGATGCTGTACTGATCGAGCATCTTTGGGATTTTGAGCATATCCCTCCAAGTGAGGGCGTGCGTACCTCAGGGTGGAAATACCTGCGCTATGTCAATGACAAAACTGCTGAGGAGCTATACGACCTTAAGAAGGATCCTCGCGAGACAAAAAACCTCTCAAAATCCATGGAATATGCTGAGGTGCTGCAAAACCTGAGAGCTAAATGCGATGAGCTTGGCGAATCCTACGCCGATCCATATTCAGGCATTCCATCTGGGTTGATGGTAGAATACATTCGTGATCCGAAGCATACCGAAATTGTTGATAGCAAACCGGAGTTTAGCTGGGTGGTGCCGAAAGTGGCTGTGAGGCAAAGTGGATTCCAGATATTGGTATCGTCAACAAAAGAACAAGCCGATGTAAACCACGGCGATGTTTGGGACAGCGGCCATGTGAGTGGTGGGCAATCTACCAATGTTTCTTTTGGCGGAAAAGCCCTCAAATCCCATGAAACGTATTTTTGGAAAGTGCGCATTTGGGATCAGGACAACCGCCTTTCTGATTATTCTCCCTTGCAGGAATTCAAAACCGGCGAGCTGGGATCATCTATTTCCTCATCCAATTATTTTCAGATAGAGCGTATTGCACCTATGGAATTTAGAGGCATTTCTAAGGGAAATTACTTTGTGGATTTTGGCAAGGATGCTTTTGCTACTTTAGAATTGAATTATAAAACCAAAAAATCAGAAACGCTCACAATCAGGTTGGGTGAAAAACTCCTAGATGGAAAAATAGATCGTGATCCGGGAGGCACGATCCGTTATCAGGAAGTGAAACTGAAGGTGTCACCTGATCAAACTAATTATGTTCTTGATCTGCCACCAAACAAGCGAAACACCAAGCCGGAAGCTGTGCAGCTGCCGGATTCTTTTGACGTGGTCATGCCATTCCGCTATTGTGAAATAGAAAATGCAAGCAAGGAAATATCAAAAGATGACATTCGCCAAAAGGCGTACTTCTATTATTTTGATGAAAGTCAGAGTGATTTTACGAGTTCCGATGATATCCTGAATCAGGTTTGGGAAATGTGTAAATATTCCATCAAAGCGACTTCATTTGCTGGGTTGTACGTCGATGGCGATCGCGAGCGAATCCCCTACGAGGCCGATGCATATCTAAACCAGTTGAGCCACTACACAGTCGATCGCGAATATTCCATGGCTGAGCGCACGATAGAATATTTTATGAAGTTTCCGACTTGGCCTACTGAGTGGCAGTTGCATGTGGCTTTGATGTTTTATCAGGATTATATGTACACGGGCGAAACAGAAATGATCGAGAAATATTATGAGCCTTTGAAGCACAAAACTCTGATGGCGCTGGTGGATGACAATGGATTGATCAGCACGCATTCGCCGAAGTTGGATGGAAAACTGATGGCTGATCTAGGCTTTGCCGACACAACGCAGCGGGTCAGGGACATTGTCGATTGGCCGCCGGCACAAGCAGATACAGGATGGAAACTGCCAAAAGATTGGCCGCAAGGCGAGCGCGATGGTTTCGTATTTATGCCAGTCAACACGGTGATCAATTGTTTCTATTATAAAAACATGAAGATCATGGCAGAATTTGCCAAGCTTCTTGGCAAAACGGATGAAGCCCTTGACTTCGATGTTCGTGCTGCAAAGGCCAAAAAATCCATCAATGAATTTTTATTCTATGAAAAAGGTGGGCACTACAGGGATGGAATAGGAACGGATCATGGCGCAGTTCATTCTAATATGATGGCCTTGGCCTTTGAAATAGTACCGGAAAACCGTGTGAAATCTGTGGCTGATTATATCAAAACCCGTGGCATGGGGCCTAGTGTTTATGGGGCGCAATTTCTCATGGAAGCGATATACAATGCAGGAGCAGAAGATTATGCGTTGGAGCTGATGACCAACACCGATGACCGCAGTTGGTACAATATGATCAAGATTGGTTCGACGATTGCGCTGGAAGCTTGGGATATGAGGTACAAGCCAAATGCTGATTGGAACCATGCCTGGGGTGCCGCTCCGGCCAATATCATACCACGCTACCTTTGGGGAATCCAACCAAAAACGCCTGGTTTTGATGTAGTTCGTATCAAGCCGCAAATGAGTACGCTTTCCAATTCGTCAATTACTACTCCAACTATCAAAGGATTGATCAAGGCGGACTACCAAAAGATAAGTGGGCGTTTACAAAAGTATGTGATAGAATTGCCAGCCAATATGGTTGGAGAATTTGAATTGGGCAATGCCGGAAGTGCCGTTGTTACTAATAATGGCACAACTGTAAATCCCGCCTTTGGTACGATCCGGTTGAATCCAGGAAGGAATGAAATTGAGATCAGGATTAATTCTTTCTAAGGAGAATATCTTGAGAAGACTTTGAAAAAGCCCTTAGAATCCATGGATTCTAAGGGCTTTTTCAAAGTTGAAGTTTACTCAAAGGCCAGTTTTTTTGAAGAAAAATCAAAGAGCATTTACCAATTCATCGGAATGATTCTCTTAGGTTTGAACCTTGAAGAAAAGGATATTGAACAAATGCATTTGAATTTTATCTAAAGAGAATTCAAAGCTTTAAATTCCTTAAAATTTGTCATAACTGTTACTTTAAGAATATGTACGACATCAAACGACCTTGGGAAGAATTGTTGGATCTGTTGAAAACCAATAATTCCAAAGAAATAAAGGCCTACCTAAATGCGCTAAAATCTGAAGAGATTGTCCGCTCAATGAGTCGAATCAGCAACGAAGATCAGCGGTTACTTCTATCTCTTTTGTCTCCAGAAGATGCCGCAGATCTGATGGAGGACATACCAAGTGCTCAGGCGGTATCTATCATTGAATCGATGGATGTAGGAGATGCGGCAGCGATTTTCAATGAAATGGAAAGTGACGATCAAGCAGATTTGCTTACTGAGCTTGACCCGGAAGATGCTGAGGCGATCATCAACACAATGGAGCTGGATGAAGCTGAGGATGTTAAAAAACTCATTAAATACGATCCCGATTGCGCTGGAGGATTGATGATTACAGAGTTTTTAACTTTTGAAGAAAGTAGTACAATTGGTGAAGTAGTTAAAAACCTCAGGGACAACTCTGAAGAATATAAGGGGTATAATGTGCAATATATTTATGTGGTTTCCCGGCGAAAATTCATTGGTGTTCTTCAAATGAAAGATCTCCTTCTTTCAAAATTAAGTACCACACTTTCCAGCATAGTGATAACGAATGCCCATACTGTTGCCGATACTGACCCTTTGGAAGAACTGATCGGTTTTTTTGATAAGTATGACTTTTATGGTGTACCTGTACTCAATGAAAAAAAACAAATGGTTGGTATTGTATTGCGTAAGCATATACTTGAGGCTGAAAATGAAAGGGCAAGTATCGATATGCTTTCTACTCAGGGTATTGTAGGAGGTGAAGAACTAAGGACGATGCCTACATTACTCAGGTCTAAGAGGAGGTTGTCCTGGTTAAGTATTAATATTTTACTAAATATCGTTGCGGCAAGTGTCATTGCATTTTATCAGGATACTCTAAGTGCTGTGATCGCTCTGGCAGTTTTTTTGCCAATAATTTCAGATATGAGCGGTTGCTCTGGGAATCAGGCAGTTGCGGTAAGTATGCGAGAACTTTCATTAGGTGTTGTTAATCCATTTGATGTACTTAGGGTATTGTTTAAAGAACTATCCATTGGATTGCTCAATGGTATGGCACTGGGGATTCTTATTGGCTTTGCTGCATTTTTGTGGAAGGGAAATATTTATCTTGGTTTGGTAGTTGGAGGGTCACTGATGATCAACACAATTATCGCGGTGTCTTTAGGAGGAACAATTCCATTGATATTAAAAAGATTTGGAATAGACCCGGCCCTGGCATCAGGCCCTATATTGACTACAATAACAGATATGTTAGGATTTGCCCTTGTATTATCTATGGCAAGTATGGCTATGGATAAATTGTAAGGTCTAGTTTGATCACCGGTGAGGTTCCTCACCTCATTTTGTTAGGAGAGACACCAAATTTTTTCTTGTAGATTTTAGAGAAATGAAATGGCGATTCAAACCCGAGACTAAAAGCAATTTCCTTGATTGGTATGTCTGTAGAGCTGATCAGGTCGCGGCCTTTTTGCAAGCGAAGTTGCAGATGATATTGTGCAGGGGAGAGTCCCGTATAGGTTTTAAACAATTTTCTAAAATAAGAATAACTCATTCCGTAGCGCTCGGCAAATACCTTAAGGTTGATAGTTTGGTTGAGCCGCTCCCTGATGCCAAATTGCGCTTCCTTGATGCGTTTTTCGATTTCCTTTCCTTCAAATTCTTGATTTTTTACTACCGCAATTATTTCTCCAAGTATATTCATGATCCTTCCGGCAATCTGCTGCTGATGACCGGGATGTTCACCTTTCACTATTTCAATTATGTCCTCAAAACTATTCAGGAGCTGGATATTATGACCTATCATAAGAGAGCTGCTATTGTTGGAGAAAAAAGACTGATTGAAAATATTGGAAATATACCATCCATGAAACCCAATGTAATACTCGTCCCATCCAGTCGATGGATCGGGTTTGTAGCGGTGCCACTGCCCGGGAAGGATCATGAAAATCGTGCCTGCCTTGATTTCATATGATTGATCTTTTGTTTCAAAGACACCCCTACCTTTGGTGATATATGAAATTTGATATTCCCGTAACACACGACCTTTTTCCCATGAAAAGTGATAACCCGAAGGATGTGTGGTCAAAGGGTATGGTGCGTTTGGAGGATTGGCGGTGAATCCTGCAACTTTCAGGAAAGTCCCCCAGTCAATATCTGTTTGATTAGCCGTTAGATATTTAAAATATAGATCGTTCATATTTTGTCAAAAAAGATATTCTTTTTGCCAAAATAGCCATTTTATTACTTATTAGTAATATTTATATTTGAGTATAAAGATCATAAAGGATAAAATATCTAAAATTAAAAGATGGGAATCTCTAAGGATTGACATGGAAAATTGGTAATAAAAGCCGTTGAAATCCTTGAGATCAGCCAATAATTTGGATATCAAAAGGAAAAACTACACAGACAATGACAAAAGATAGTACGGTACTGAAAGCCTTTGAATTGGCTAAAGAGCAATATGAAGCCTTGGGGGTGAACGTGAATAATGTACTCCAAAAACTGGAAAGGATAAACCTATCTGTGCACTGCTGGCAAGTGGATGATGTCGGTGGATTTGAAGCCGGGGCAGGTAGCCTTGGAGGAGGTCTGGCCGTGACGGGAAATTACCCCGGAAAAGCACGAAATATCCATGAAATGCGCGCAGATTTGGAAAAGGTTTATAGCCTTATCCCCGGGAAACACCGGCTCAACCTGCATGCCATCTACGGGGAATTTGGAGATAAGAAGGTAGATAGGGATGAGATTACCATTGATCATTTCAAAGGTTGGGCAGCATGGAGCAAAAACCATGGTATTGATTTGGACTTTAATGCGACACTCTTTTCTCACCCACGAGCCAATGATGGATTTACACTTTCCAGCAAAAACGAAGGCGACCGACAATTTTGGGTTGAGCATGTGAAGCGTTGCCGTGAAATAAGTGCTTGGTTTGGACAGCAGCAAGGCAACTCATGTATCCACAACACATGGATTCCTGATGGGATGAAGGACACGCCGATCGACAGATACGGCTATCGTGAACTGTTGAAAAAATCGTTGGATGAGGCCCTTGCTCCCACATATTCCAAAAGTGAAATGAAAGACGCTGTGGAGAGCAAACTTTTTGGCATAGGTAGTGAATCGTTTGTGGTCGGGTCGTATGATTTTTATTTAGGGTATGCTATTTCGAGAGAGATATTGCTTTGTATAGATGCTGGTCATTTTCATCCCACGGAAGTGGTGGGGGATAAGCTCAGCTCGGTTTTTCAATATGTCCATGAATTGCTGCTGCATCTCACACGAGGCGTACGCTGGGACAGCGACCATGTGATCACCATGAATGACGAAACTGTTTTGATCGCTCAGGAACTTAACCGCATAGATGCTT